>CAMOXM010000045.1:0-10507 GCA_946629155.1 uncultured Spirochaetaceae bacterium
GATCATGCAGTCCTTGCCGTGAAACGCACCCGCCAGAACATCAGCCTTTCCTGCCAGAATGTGCAATCCCGCGAATATTACGCCGATTATAGCCAGCGTATCCTTGAAAATAGTGCCGTTCCTTTCCATTTTGCATAGCCTATTGAATCCTCGCAGCCATCCTCATGTCATCACCATGCATGATGCTCGCGATCCTATCATGTTCGACATCGTTTTCCATGTCTTTGACGATCTGCTCGTACTTCGCTTCCTTCGCCTCAAGGCTTTTGCGATTGACGTTTCCAAACACCATTGCAGCAAGACCGAATCCAACCGCTGCGATTACAATAATCGAAGCGAGCAATTCGACCGCTTTTCCGGAACCGCTATTCATAATGCCCTCCTGACAATCCTAAGCTTGGCGCTCCTGGAAGCGGGGTTGTCATTCCGCTCCGCATCGCCCGGCGCAATCGGCTTCTTCAAGATCATTTCGAACCCGCCTTCGGCTGCAAGCTCCTTGAATTTAAGCTTGATAATCCTGTCTTCAAGGCTATGGAATGAAATGACCATTATCAATCCGCCTTTCGCTATCACGCCGGCTGCCGAGTCAAGCTCGTCCTTGAGCCTGATCAACTCGCCATTGACTTCGATCCTTATCGCCTGAAAAGTCTTCGTTGCGGCGTCGATCGCGCTTCTTCTTATCTCAAAAGGAGCGAATGCGCTACGAACTATTTCCGCAAGCTGCATCGAAGTCCTTATCCTGCCCTTCTTTCTCTCCTCTGCTATCCTTCGGGCGATTCTCCTCGATTTCCTTTCGTCCGAATATTCATATATCACATCCGCAAGCTTGCTTTCAGGATACCCGTTCACGACATCATAAGCCGTCAGCGCATCATTTCTGCACAGCCTCATGTCCAAGCTCTCATCATCGGAAAAGCTGAATCCGCGGCCTGCTTCGCGATAATGGAACATCGAGACGCCTAGATCGAAGAAAACGCAATCTACGCTTTCCTCCTTCAAACTTCTCAAATATGAATCAGCCCACGAATTGACGAATTCGATCCTACCGGCATAACCGGACAGATTCTCCTTCGCCCTTCCCATTATCTCTTCGTCGCAATCCACTCCGACGATATGCAAGTCCCCCTTGTTTTCAAGAAAATACCTTGCATGCCCGCCTTCGCCCAAATTGCAATCCACCATTTCACCCACGTTGTAACGCTTTACGAACGAGAGGCACTCTTCCTTCAGCACGCTCTTATGCCAAGTCCGCATGATCAAGGCACTCCTTATGCGTCGCTTTTCATCTCTAGAAGATTGAATAGTCCTCGGGCCCGTTCGTTCGCTGTCTTTTGGTTTTCGGCATCATATTCCTCATATTTGTCCTTCTCCCAGATCTCCAGCCTATCGACAAGCCCAAGAACAACTAATGTGGACTTCGGCGCAATCTCCGCATACGCCCTAAGGCTCTGCGGGATTAGGAACCGCTGCGTCTTATCAACTTCAAATTCCACACTTGGCGCTATAAGAATCCTTTGGAGGGCAGATACTTCTTCATTGAATGTGAAATTCGAAGATGAATATAATTTTTCGAGCATGACATCGAATGTCTCCTTGGTGTAGATTGACAAGCATTTCAGGCCAAGGCCTTTGGTAATGACCATTTTCCTGCCTTCAAGCTCATCCTTGAACTTGACAGGCAACGAAATTCTGCCTTTCTCGTCTGAAATGATTTCAAACTGACCGCTTAGCATCTAATGCCACCCTCTTGGACATAATTTACACTTTTTGACACAAAAAAGCAAATTTTTACAAGATCATTTGAATAAATACGCACAGTGAGGCTAGCTTATGTTGCTTTTGAAGTTAAGGCAAGCAGCGAGAAGAGAGGAATTTTGAAAGAACTTCTTTTGGGCACTTCTAAAACCTGCTGCCCAGAGAGCGCCTGCGGATTTCAGAGGCGGAAAATCGCCGTAAACCAGCGGAATACTGTCATATTTTGCTGATTCCCGACGGTTTTCAGACCCGAAAGGCATCAGGCGAAATCGGGCTCTGAGGTTTTTAGAAGCGCCCTTTTATATATCCGATGCGATTTCAAGGAACAAAGCCCTGTTCCTGTCATCCAAATCATTTGCAATCGAATCGCGGATTTTTCCGTGGTAATCGTTTACGAATCTTATTTCGCGTTCGGTAAGCATGGATTTGTCTATGAGCTTTCGCTCATAAGGCATGAGCGTCAAAGGTTCGAAATGCATGAAGCCCGGTTTGCCGGTCGTGGCTACGGAAATGACAGTGTTTTCTATTCTGACGCCGAAGCGACCCTCCTCATACGATCCCGGCTCTATTGTGAAAACCATTCCCGGATAAATCTTGAAGAGCGATACGTTGTTTTTGAGGCTTGAACTCAATCTGGGAAAATCGGCATGAACATTTCCGACCATTTCAACTCCATGGCCTATGCCATGCGGAACCGAAATGCCGAATTCGAATAATATCGACCGTGCAAGAAAATCCAACCTGTATCCATCCGTTCCGAATGGGAAATCTATCATCTGAAGATAAATGTGGGATTTGAGCACGGCTGTGTAGTGTCTCTTCTCGTCGGCAGTAGGCTCGCCGAAAACAAGAGTTCTTGTATTGTCCGTAGTTCCGAAATCATATTGCGTTCCGAAGTCCAGCACCAAAAGACCTCTGGATATTTCGCTGGAATCGTCTTTTTCCGGAACATAGTGGCAAATCGCGCCATTAGGACCGAATGCGGAAATAGTCTGAAAGCTGTCCGAAAGAAAATACCTGTTCTTTTTCCTTTCGTCAGATATGGCATCAGAGACATCCGTTTCCGTTTTAAAGCTTTCGCCCGACTTCAAACGGCAAAGAAAGCTCGCAAACGCAATCGAGTCGAACCGAAAAGCCAACCCGATGCTTTGGGATTCCTCAACTGTTTTCGAAACTTTGAACTTGTCGAACCAGAATCTGTCATACGGTTTGCAACTGTAATTCTCAAGCGAGAAAACATTGAACATTTCGGCCGGATAATCCGAATCTGCAAAATAAATCGATGACGAGAAAGGAATGAGGTATTTCGCTTTATTGAAAAAATCGTCAAGAGAAAAAACGCTTATCTCCTTCACGAAGCTTTTCCCATCCTCGCTGCTTCTCAAATTCGAAAAATCATAAGCGAGCTTGTTGCCGAGCCTGCCTTGAATGAACAAATATCCCTTGTTTCCGGAAAGAATGAAAACGGATGGCGGAAGCATCGACGGCACATTATCAAAGCACCTGATATTCAATATCCATGCAATGTCCGAAGGGTTCGAAAAAATCAAAAAGCCGTTCGGGTCCTCCAACCTTGATTCCGCAGCGATTGCATTGAGCTTCAGGACGCGCGGCGAAAAAATCTTGTCAAAGCTGTTCGGCAGCCCCAGATCCTCTACGTCATCAACGGTATAGGTCGTGGTTTGAGGCCTATCTTTGCATACCCAATTGAACAAATCAACATTCTTCAGCTTGACTTTATCGCTTCTTCTTATTGCGCCAAGATACACTCCGGAGTGAATCACCCTTTCGTTCGCAGCCAGAACAAATTGTCGGCCTTTCATCTCATCCGCCTTGCGCAATACCGAAAGATAGCATGAATCCTCGGGATCATCGGATGTAATGGTCAGCCTTAGATTTGCTAATCCGTCGAACTTACCCTTGAGCTCGATCTCATATCTGGAATCCGTAACGAAATAAGCGATTCCGTTGTAAAATAAACATGCGGCAGCCTCATCAGCGAAGCCGAACAGGTATTCAAGCGCCTTATATCGCTTTTCTTCGCCAGAATGAAGTATCGGTGATTTGTTTGTGAATACAACAGCATCCGCCCCGACTTCGTCCATGGCAGCCAGAACGGATGCAACGGCTTCGCTAGCTGATGTTGTATCTCTTCTTGAACTTTTCAATTTTACCTTGTGTGTCAACGAATTTCTGCGTTCCGGTGAAGAACGGATGACATGCCGAACATATTTCGACTTCCATATTCTTCTTGGTCGTTTTCGTCTTTATGACATTACCGCAAGCGCACTTTATCTCACACAATTCATATTCCGGGTGAATCTTCTTCTTCATTTTTAGCCAATCTCCTTTGCTGATTTCCAAACAGCAATTCAAGCAACCTGATACATTCTACTGATTATCATTCTTTTGTCAAAACCTCTAGTACATGAACATAGTGCGCACGATGGCTTGTATGTCCTCTTCGGCTGCAGGCAATTCGAAGACGCACGTTTCCCCTTCGCTATTCTGCATTTCGAAAACGCATTCCTTGTCTTTCTTGGGATCCGAGGACATGTCGTAAACGAAATAGATGCGAAACGAAGTCTTTTTGTTGTCATAAGCCAGATCGGCGGGATAAAGCTTGCTGTCGCCTTTCTTGTAAACGAAGGAATGCTGCCTTCCGAGAGAATCAACTAGTGGAGACTCGATGAATTCTGCCATTTTCTAACCTCTTGACATTAGTATTTTGCGTATTTCATTGTATTTGCGACGAAAAATTTTGATAAAGCTATCCTTACATGCCACTTTGCGAATTATGAACCTCGCCAAGACGAAATCATATTTCTCTTTCAACGCTTCGAACAATCCGCTTTTGAGCGTTTCAAGCCTTGATGCCTTATCGAAGTTCTCATCATCGGAAAAATAGAAACCGTCCTGTCTCATGAAAGCGAAAAGATCAGACAATTCCTTTCTTAACTGAAGCTTGCTCCATGAAGAATCCAATCTGCCAAGCAAGGCATCGAAAAACATTTTCGAAAATGCCTTCTGGAGCGATGAATTATCCGAAGAAGGGAAAAAAGAAGATATGAAATGCGCATAGCATTCATAATTCCCGGTATTCAGCACCGAGTCGATGATAGGGTTGAGATAGTCTATCTTATTGAAATATCTTATAGCGTAATAGTTGAATCGATCATTGTGCAAACCGACCAGTTTGGAATTAAGCTGACTCGTGGAATAATCATTCAATCCGCTGATGAAATCAATCAGGTATATGTTGTTGGGCGTCCTGTTTATTTCGCCTGCGAATTGCAGCAGAAGCGAACGGATGTCAGGCGGAATGCATTTGCATTTCGAAAACGAAAAGAAATAATCCGAAATAACATCGAACAAAAGCACATAGGCCGTGCTCTTTTTCTTTTTTCTGACTATAGCGCCAAGGAAATATCGCAGATTCTCGGTATCAAGGCATTCCACGTATCCTCTTATGAATTCCTCGTCGCTCGGCTCACCGTACGAAAAAATGAAGAAATCAAGGACCTCCCTCGCAAGATGCTCGCTTTTTTCGCAATCGGAAAAATGCTTGTAATACGAATTCAAAGCGATCAGCAGCCGATTATGCTCCCATGCCATAGGGTCGGTTCTGAAAAGATAGACGAACATGTCGTATATGTCGGACAGCTCTGTGCTCAAGTGCCCGTACGAACTCTTGTCTATGAAGTCGTTGAAGAAGACGAGATCATCGCTTCTATCCCTGATCGCCAGATAATATTCCTTGTTCGGATTGGCTATGATGCTATGCGGAAAAAAGCAATTGGAGCCTATTGCGACTTTCTTTTCGAGACTTCTTATCTTGGCGATAAGACCCTTTTCGCTGCTATCAAGGAATACGAGATCGAATTTATGATCGATAGGAACCGATTGGATCGTGTCGCCTATGGAATAGGAAATCCGATTCGCCAAACGAACGGGAAGAGAAGACAACAAGGCTTCGAGCCATGCCCAGCAATTCTCCATAGTATCCGAGAAATACAGCACATCCGCGCCTTCCAACATGTAGATCAGATTTTCTATCAGGAAATCCGAGGTAGAACTTTCCTTGAACAGCTCCGGATTCGCATCGATCGTCTCTTGAGCATTCAGCCGTTCGGCATTATCGTCGAAGGCAATCCCGTCATGCGCTTCCTCGCCGCTTCCTCTCTCTGCGAAATCCATGAAAAGCACATCGCGATTCTCAGCGCTTTCGCGTTCGATCATCACCCTGTCGTAGAATTTCTTGAAAAGTATCTCATTTGCGAGCATGAACGAATATATCGGAAACTTTCCGGAGATCGACCTTTCCACGCTCTTCCCGCCAGGGATTGAATAGCAGCATTTCAGAGTGCCGTATCCATTAGCCTCTGCAATATAAGAGAATTTCGTTCTTTCCATGCTACCGTCGAATTCACGCGAATCGCACGTATAATTGCATCCGATCGAATCGAATAGGTTTTCCGTATTCATCCTATGAACTCCTGAAGCATACTGGTCTTCGGAACCAAATCCGGCGGAATGGGATTGACCTTGTACAAAAGATTCAAAAGCCTTTGGGCTGTGATGTAGCAGCTGATGTCATCGCTAGGCCTAACCGATCTGAGCAAAGGCACTGCATAGACAAGCAGCACTCCGATCTCATACGAATGCGCGGAATTCAGCATAGCATCAGCGTCATGGTGGAAAGGAAATATGTATTTCCGCTCTCCCCTCTCCACTGCAGGCCACATCGATAGCGTTTCAAGGGCACTCGCCCCGCGTTTTCTGAAATCGCGGACCAGCCTCCTGAGTATTCTCAAATCGGTTGACCTGACCCTGTCGTATTCATCCAAATTGACTTGAACCAGCGGAGATATATAGACTTTGAACGCCGCATCGCTGTCGATGCTTTCAACCAGCTTGCTGTTAAGCGCATGTATCCCCTCTATGACGAGAATGTCGTTCTTGCCCAAATGCACCGGCAATTCGGAAAACGAACGGCGTCCTATCTTATTGTAATTGAATTCGAAATGCGGAAGAAAAACCTCCTTCCCTTCATAGAGATCCTTCAAATTCTTTTTGAATAAACCGATATCTATGGAATCAAGGCATTCCACATCAGGATCTCCGAATTCGTTCTTCGGGACCTTGTCTTTTGTGAAATAGTAATCATCAAGGGATATCTGCATCGGTTGATACCCAAGCACTTTCAGCTCCAAGCACAGCCTGTTTGCAAAAGTGGTCTTATTGGAGGATGACGGGCCAGCGACGAAGACCGCCTTCACTTTTCCTCTCGCATTTATCTGATCAGCGATTTCGATTATTCTGCGCCTTTGATGATTTTCGCTCACTTCAATGTATTCGCCCAAACCGTTTTCCGATACGATGCTATTAAGCTGCCCGATGGAATCTATCGAAAGCACGTCGCTGTCGCGAACATCATCCGTGATGGTCTTATAGAGCATCACGCTGTCCTTCCAATCGTCTCCGATTCTCCCCGTCCCTCTTCTTGGAAATCTCAGCAGGAAGCCGTCATGGTATTTGCGCAATTCGAAAAGACGGATGTTCTCAAAGGAATCGGCGATGAACGTCACGGAAAGCGTACGGGTGCTGCAGCATTCGAGCATAGTTATGACAGGGCTTCCGATCGATACGGCCAAGTCCGCAGACCAATCCATTCCGCATGATTTGAGCATCCGCACGGCTTGATCGAGCTCGACATCCGTTTTTTTTATTTTCTCGGCCTTTGCAACGAGCCTGCGCATTTCCGCCTCGATCCTTTCGATATCCGCCTGTTCCGGAGCGACCTTTTCCTTGAACACGAAATAATATCCGTCGCCTATCGAACTCGTTATCTTGAGGTTTCTTTTGAACTTGAAGACATTATTGGCGGCGACTTCGAAGAGAAAAGCCAGAGTATCCCTGTAGATTCTCATTCCGATATCCATCGATACGGTTACTTTTTCGCACTTCTCGCCATTGCGGCATCCGGCGGCATCGCTCGAATTGCACAAGGCATTATTGCGAATGCAGGCCATCACCATATCTTCAAATCTTACGCTATCCTTTTTCATAATGCCATTCTATCGTCTGTGGTTTTCGTATAAATATATACCAATGCTTGCTAAAATGCAAAAAACACTTGAATACCCTCATAAGCCGATTTTGAAAAAAGCCCGAAAAATAATAAAATGTTCGGAATATGAAAAAAATTTTCAAAGCGCTTTTCCTCCCTATTTCACGTTTGGTAGCCATCTACCTGATTGAAATCGCCATTACCGTAAACTTGATTCTGTATCTTAATGGAAGATTCTATGGGAAGCTGTATTGGTTCGATGCGCTGCTTAATGTCCTAAGGCTCATAACCATCCTTTGCTTTCTCTTCGTGCTTTTCAATTATAGGATCGAACAGGCTTACAGGGCGAATTGGATATTGATTATGATACTATCCCCATCCTTCGGCGGAATCATATACCTATTTTTCGCAAAGGAAAAGCCGATACCTGCGAAATTCCAGAAAACGCATAGGCTTAGGAAAAAGTACGAATCGCTTTTGAATCAATCGGAAAACGAGGAATCCAAAATGATCAGAGCGACAATGGCAAGCGATGGGCTACCCTATTCCAAGATAGCGAATTACATTTCCAACGAGTTGTCATTCAACGTTTTTTCGGAAACCAACGCCAAATTCTTCTATTCGAAAGAGGAAGGATGGGAAGACATAATCGATTCCTTGAAAAGAGCGACGAAAAGCATTCATCTCGAATTCTTCATAATAAGCGATGGCGAGCTGCTTGAAGAGATAATATCCGTCCTGAAGGAAAGGAAAGCGAACGGAGCAGCGATTCGAATCCTATATGACGATTTCGGCAGTTTCGGCAAGATAAAGCGCAAGACGGTCCGCGATCTGACAAATGCCGGAATATGCGTCAGGCGCTTCAACAAAGTGAGCCTGCATGTTAATCAGGAGCTCAATTACAGGAATCACCGCAAGCAAATCATAATCGACGGGAAAATCGCCTATTTCGGCGGAGTGAATCTTGCCGACGAATACAGAAATGTCTCGAATAAGAAGCTCGGCTCATGGTTCGATTCCATATTCAGATTCTCCGGCCGCGCCGTAACAGACGCCGAAAGGCTATTCAGACAGGATTGGAATTTCTCCAACGGCAGGAACAATACCCAAAAAACGAATGCGGCAGATGAAGAATCGGATGAGCTTCCGCTTTCCGAGCCTGCGAATTACGGCATCTATCAGATTTATGCGTCATCGCCGTTCGACAACGAAAGCGTTTCGAAAAATGTTTTCCTATCGCTGCTTATGCAAAGCGCTAAGTCGTTTTATTTCACGACGCCGTACATGGTGCTTGATGACGATATAATGGAAAAAATGATATTCTGCGCAAAATCGGGTCTCGACATAAAAGCGATAGTCCCCGGAGTCCCCGATAAGAAAGTGACATACAGCATTACGAAAAGCCATTTCAGCAAATTGATTTCAAACGGCATAGAAGTGTATAGATTCAAAGAAGGATTCATTCATTCCAAACTAGTGCTGAGCGATGACAGATGCGCATCGGTAGGATCCGTAAACATTGACTATAGATCGTTCTTCCTGAATTTCGAAAACGGAATACTGCTCTACGATACGCCGGAAATAAAAGACATTTCCGATGCGTTCGACAAAATCATCGAACGCTCGGAAAAAATAGTCTGTAAAAAAGATAATCTGCTGACAAAGGCTTTCAATACTTCATTGAAATTCCTGTCGCCGATTTTTTGAAAACACCGATAAAAGCTCTCGGAGGTTTCTAGAAGCGCCCTTTAAAACCAGATTGCAAAGCACTTGATATTGTTTCCTGTCAAGCATATGCTGTCTGGAATCTGAGTCCATTTGTGAACCACGAAAGAAAGCTCCGGAAGATCGGAAACGCTTTTGCCTTCGGCGGCATCGGAAATGACGAACCTGTTGCTTTCCACGTTTTCCATTTTCCCTTCGCCGTTCTGCCTCAATTCATTCTTGATAGCATAATCCAGCATATCCTGGGTGAAGCCCCAATCGCCAGGACAGATGAAACCTTTCTTCATCGAGCCTTTTATGGCGACATCATCGGAAATCGAAGACATGCATTGGCACAGGAAATCGACATATTCGTCCTTGAAGGACTTGCCTTTCAGGATGGAACTGGTGATGCGGTTGATATCGCCGAGATATTCCGAACGAGCTATTTCCATTTCCTCCTTCATTTCCTGCGGCATGCTCATGGCGCCAGCTGCGATTTGCGTTCTATCTGCTACGTTAAGCCTAAGATACTCTTCCAGATCGGAACCGCTCTCCTTCCACGAATGAAAAGCATTTATGGTATCCTTGCCGTATTTTTCCGCAATATACGAGAAGAAAAGACCGCCGACTCCATAAACAACATACTCGTTTCCTGCTTCGGAATCCAGCTTTTCGTCGTGCACGACGGCTCTTTCGCCGTTATAATCGATAAACTTGACCCTATCGTTAATGGAAGGCCTCCATTTGGACATATCCAAGAGCCATTGCCGAACGCCTGATGCGTCAGATTCTCCGAGCATCCTATACGGCGCATAATTCGCTGTGCCTTCAACCCAGAACAAGCTGGTTGGAGTCATCGAGGAGTACATTTTCGCATACAAATCGTAATAGTCATCGCCCTTGACCATTCCTTCGGGATTTCGGATGGTATGAGTTGCTTCATCCAAACTATCCTTATACTCGACCTCGGCGCGA
>CAMOXM010000046.1:0-10317 GCA_946629155.1 uncultured Spirochaetaceae bacterium
GAGGGCGCGGGGGAAGCGGCGCAGCGGGTGCTCGCCCCCGCTGCGCCCGCGGCGCGCCGCCTTCGGCGAGCTGCTGCAGGCCGACGCCTCGATCCCATCCGTGGATAGGAGGCGGGATCAAGTACGCCCTCCATGGGGCCGTGGACGACGCCACTGGAACGGTGATGGGCCTGCGCCTCGACCACGAGGAGACGCTTGACGGATACTACCGGATGATGGAGTCCGTGCTTCGCGAATACGGCATCCCCTCCGAACCGTACGCGGACAGGCGCACCGTCTTCGAGTACAGGAGGCTGCCGGAGAGGCGCAGGTCGGAGGACAGGGACGCCTTCACGCAGTTCTCGCGATGCTGCTCCGGCCTGGGAATCGGCACGATCGCGACGTCCGCGCCGCAGGCCAAAGGCAGGATAGAGAGGCTCTGGCGGACGCTCCGGTCCAGGCTCATGGGAGAGCTCAGGCTGCGCGGCATAGCCGGCATCCGCTCGGCGAACGCCTTCCTTCCCGAATCCGAGAAGCGGTTCAACGCCGAGTTCGCAAGCGATCCGTCGGCGTTCCCGAACGCGTTCAGGCTGGCTCCGGCGGCCGGCGAGATAGGGCTGCTGCTGTCCGTCAGGTGCGAGCGGACCGCGGACGCCGGCTCGTCCTTCTCGCTTCGCGGCGAGCGCCTGCAGCTGCGCTGCGGCGGCCGCATCGCGGCCGCGCCCAAAGGAAGCAGGGTCGAATTCCGCACGGCCCTGGACGGGCGGACGTACGGGATCCGGAAAGGCAAGGCGCACGAGGCGGCAGTTGCCCAAATCCCCGAAAAGCCGTTTAATAATGGTGCAGGCGCGAATGAGCGCAAGGCATGGAAGCCAGCGCCCGATCATCCGTGGCGGCGCTACGCCGCCCTGCTCCGCTGATTCCTCAGCGCGCAGACAGAACTAATCGCCCGATAGCGACACATCTTGCCAGCATCTCGTCAACATATACATCGCCAATACTTCCCAACGCCTTCACCCCGACATCAGTATCTCACAGCCCAATCCCCATGAAATTTAAAATCGAACAGCAAAAACATGGATTTTGCAAAAAATTTGTAAAATTTAAGCATTTTTCTTATAATTTCGTATGCTTTTGGAATTTAAAACAAAGAATTTTCGTTGCTTTAAGGATGAAATGGTGTTTTCAATGATACCAGCCCCGAAGCAAAAAGACCTGAATTACAGCATTTTGGAATCTAAAATCGGCAAAAAGAAAATCTCGGCCCTATGCAGCGCTGTTATCTATGGTCCGAATGCATCAGGCAAATCAACAATCGTCAACGCAATGGATGCTTTCAAGCATATTGTCTTGAGAGGCAACATAAACAACTGCGAACCATTTGAACAATTCAACATATCCTCCTATCAGTTGGAATACATTCCAAATATCAGCAGCAATTCATCCGAATCGGTAGATTTTGAAATCAAATTTATAGAGTCAGATTTGCTATTCAATTACAAAACAAGCATCGCACTCGGCTCTTTCAAGGAATCGCATTTTGAACGTCAAATCAAAAGCGAAATCCTCAGAATAAACGATAGGATTGTATACGAACGGGAAAATAATGAGCTTTCTAAGCTAACCATTACACCCATCAATCAGCATCTCAATAACAAAAACCTGAACATGAGGCTTGGAAGAATAGCAGAAAACAGCTTAAGACCAACAGAACTATTTCTCACCAACGGATTTAAAAACATCATATCGAATGAAATCGTAGATATATTCGAAACATGGCTGAAAGAAAAATTTTTAGTCATTGTCAGCACCAACCTGATCAGCACTTGGGATCCGACACTTCTAACAAAAAAACCAGAGGGCAACTATTATGCTAGCTCAACGCTTAACAAATCCTTAGAGATCTTCAAGCAGTCTGCAAGCAGAATTGGATATGTCAAAGAACAGAACAATGCTTTGAGGATTGTCAGTTTTATCGATGACGTTGATAACGGATATGTTCCTTCAAGCTATTTTGAGTCTTTTGGCACTATGAGATTTTTGAATGAATTTCCGCTCGTTCTAAAAGTACTGAAAACGGGTGGAATCCTAGTGGTAGATAAATTCGATGCTTCAATTCATCCAATCGCTTTTATGAATCTGATAAAGATTTTTCATAATGACGAAATAAACACCAAACATGCGCAGCTGATTTTCAATACCCACAATCCAATCTTCTTAAATGCTGATTTGTTCAGAAGGGATGAAATAAAATTCGTTGAAAAAGATTCGAAAACAAGCAGCGTTCACTATTCCCTATCCGACTTCAAAACAAAAGATGGCGTCAGAAAGGGCGAAGACTATATGAAGAACTATTTCGTGAGCAAATACGGTGCCATTCAAGACGTGGATTTCTCACAGATCATCAATGATTATATCAAAGCCAAAGATACCGACAACAAAATCTGATTGCCTAAGAAAATATTCATGAACTTGTCAAAAAGATGCTAATCGATTGCGGAATAATTAATGCGACCGAGTCCGATGCAACGCAATAGACAAATCGTTTACCCGAACAAGCAAATGCTCACCATATTGCCAAATATGCCATGATGAGTATCTTTTCATTCTGAATAAATATCAAAACCTCAAACCTTCTTATACAAAAACTTCGGATTTTTAAAATACTCAAACAAAAACAATGGAAACGAATTTAGGATCGATACGCTCTCGCTATTTAAAACCAAATCCCTCTCGGCTCCGAACAGGTTTTCTTGTGATACGATCGACTTATCTGCGGGTATACTGTAATCATCATTGCAAATATAATTTGCTTTTTTGATATTCTGGTCGTTCAAACGCTGCCAATTATTCCGTACAGAACTCTTTTGCGCCTTGCTCCTATTTTCATCGCTATCCAACAAATAGAAATTGCTGTTTCCGTAATACGTGAAATTCTTTGCAGACCATTCTTTGAAATTCCTGCAATCGTCAATCGAAACACGATAACCCTTATATTTATCGTCTGGAAGCTTGTCTGTGCATCTGATTGATTCAACCATCGGATAATTTATATAGATTTTGCCCTTGCCAGTTTCATCATTAAAATAATGCAGAAGCTCTTTAACCCGACTATTCATCTGCTCGATGCTCAAGTTGTTGTTTTGAATATCATAGTCGAAGAACAAGTATGTTTGCTCGAATTCATATTCATCGTATTCATCTAAATCCTTATTGACCTGGAACCTCTTTATATTATTAGATTTAGCATCCTTCAGCGCCATTACGACGCTATCGAAATCATTTGCTCTCATATATTCATAGAACTCATATATGTTGTTGCAAAATTGATACACAAAATTGGATCTGAGTCTTGCATCGAAATAAAACTCTTCAAGCGTTTGCAACAGCTTCCTTTCCGCTTCACCTTCGACAACAAACAATATTATGCCGAAAAAGCTCCGCCTCGATACAACTTTTCAATATTATGCCCTTGACGCAACTCCTTATCCGTGCAATCGCAAAGAGGCTTAATCCTATTGTTATCCAACAAGAAGTTGCAATCAGGACGCAACAAATCATTTGAAAGCAGTAAAGTATTATGCGTAGTAAGAAAAACCTGACAATCCAAACCGAATAGCTTCTTGCACACCTTCCAAGACAATTCGAAATGATAAAAGGCATCAAACTCGTCAACGAAGACAAAAGAAGAATTCTGCATGTGTTTATACCAATAGAAAAGACCCGTAAGACTTGCAGTGCCTGTAGACTCTATCACAACAAAAGGAATCTTTTGCCCACCTATATTACATATCAAATTCTTCTGGTTCGGCTCTGGTTTTTCGAAATCGTATTTCTGTTCGCTTAATTCAAGCAAAAAACTTGAAAACTCGCTTTGAAGTCCGTTTCTAATTATATAAGACTCAAAATGCTCAAAATTATTGACAGCACCCTTAAATTCATGCACGCCTTCTACGCTTCTGAACCATAGCATCGACCTTACAAAACTCTTGAGCGCGTATATACAGTGTTTTTTCCCTAACGGAAAATGACTCAAGATGTAATTGACTATTGAAATATGGTTTGCGTTTTCCATAAGGTTCCCAGTCTCGTTTTCATTCACTGCGAACTCTCTTGAAAGCTCACACTTTCTGTTAATTATAAAATCGAATACTGTTTTTTTATTGCAGGTCAGTTTTTCAGCTATGATGGCGGGATACTGATTGACATCGCCTTTCTGATACGCATACACCACCTCATCTGCGCCAAACTTAAACACGTATTCGAATGTAACGCTAGATTCAGGATTCCCCGCATAAACATAGTTTAATCTAAAGAACGGGGCACTGGGTTGAATATCGCCCAAATGATTTGTTATATCCATGACGGCAAGTCCCAAATTAGATTTCCCGCAACCATTCTTACCGTATATTATTCCATTCTTCACCACGCCATTTCTAATCGCAAACGAATTAAACTCATAATTGCTCTTTTTGGTCAGATCCCATTCGAGCTTGTCCTTGAAGCCGCGATAATTCTGAACAGAAAATTTCACCAACATAGCAAGCCTCCGAATTTTTATTACAGACAATCGCTTACTATTATAAGTAATACCACAATTATAATCAATATCCGTAAAAAAGTTTCGGCAAATATTTCAAATCACCCATTAAGGCTTCAAAGACGTTATCGGCACCACAAACACGCCGTCCTTTCTTCTGTATGCATATTTGCAATATTTTTCCGCTAAATTTCCTAATATTTTTCCACCACTTTAGAGATTATTTTTCCGCGAGATTTGCAGTAATAATGGTGGAACAAACCTAAAGAGAACGACAGGCTTCAGCCCAGAAATCCAGCGTAGTCGTCTGACGTTACGACTTCGCATCGGCATTCGGGATACGATGACACGAAAGCTCTGGAAAAAGAGTTCTTGCGTTTTGGGTTCAACTTGATTTCATATGTTCTAAAGGCAATTAATGCAATTTCAGCTGTTATAACAGCCAAATATCGAAATATTTGGGCGTTATAACAGCCAAAATAAGCAAAAACGACAACAACTCGTTACCTCACTATTCCGCCCTCAACGACAAGGCTTTCCTCATAGTCCAAGCCATAGGTGTCGGCAAGAGTCGCTTCATAGTCCCTGTGGAAAAACTCTTCAGACGCAAGCGACCTGATTTCGGAATTTATCCATGCGAGCAAAGTTTCGTTTCCTTTCGTCACGGCAGGTGCGATCGTATCCTGACCTCCGAGCGATGGGATTCCTACGGAAAAACCTGGATTCTGCAATGCGAAAGCGATAACCTCCGTGTTGTCATTCAGCCAAGCGACTGCGTTTCCATTCACAAGAGCGTTCTTGGCATTCGCATACGTATCGTATTTCTGCAGCTTGATTTCAGGGTTGTTCTGCGTCAGATATGTCTCCGCAGTAGTTCCGGATATGACTATAACTTCGTCCTTCGACCCTATTTGAGAGAGATCGGTTATAATGCGCTTATTAGGTGAAACCAATCCTAATGCGACATTCATATAAGGCAATGCAAAGTCGACCTTCTTGGCGCGTTCCGGAGTGACAGTGAAAGTTGGCAAGTATTATGTCGACTTTTCCGGTCTCAAGGTACTCCACCCTATTTGCCGCCTCCGTGGAAACATAATTGATTTTCACGCCCAGATCCTTTCCTATCCGTTGTGCGAAATAAACGTCGTAGCCTTGATATTTTCCGTATTCGTCGACGTACCCGAACGGATTCTTATCCGAAAACACGCCGATATTGATCGTGCCGCTCGACTTTATTTCATCCAACGTCCTGTAATTAGCTTTCCTCTTGCATGAAAAAAGCGAAAGCGCCGCTGCGAAAGCCAGCAGCAATGCAAATGCATAATGTCTTGTTTTCATTATCTTCTCCCATTATCTTTTCTTGCGCTCGAAAACGAAGTTGTTCAGAAACCTCTTCGCGCGCTCTGTCTTCGGATTGCCGAAAAATTCTTGCGACGTTCCTTCTTCGCATATCCTGCCTTCATCAAAGAATATGACCCTATCGGCAATCGCTTTGGCGAATTGCATCTCATGGGTCACCACCAGCATCGTTTTTCCCTGATTGGCGAGATCCAATATCGCTTCCAGGACTTCCCTGACCATTTCCGGATCCAAAGCGGCCGTGACCTCATCGAACAGCAACACCTCAGGATGAACGCACAATGCCCTGACGATAGCCACTCGCTGCTTCTGACCACCGGAAAGCTGCCTGGGAAGATAAGAAGCCTTGTCCTCCAAACCGACTCTTTTCAAAAGCGCCATAGCCTCTTCCATAACTTCAGACTTCTTGCGACCCTGCGACTTCACAGGCGCCAGCATTATATTGTCAAGAACGTTCAGGTGAGGAAACAGCTCGTAATTCTGGAACACCATGCCGATTCTCTGGCGCATCGTCCGAACGTCTTTGCTTTCCTTTGATACGCTCTGGCCATGTAGCGCGATCCTTCCGCCTTGTATGCTTTCCAAAGCGTTTATGCATCGCAGCAAAGTGCTTTTGCCGCAGCCGCTCGGTCCGATTATGACAATGACTTCGCCTTCTTTCACGTTCAAGCTGAAATCATCGATTATGATTTTTCCGTCATAAAGCTTGCGCAAATGCGAAATCTCCAACACGCTTTCGGACATCCGTCATAACCCCCATCTTTTCTCAAGCCTAAACGCCAGAACGCTAATAGGCCAGCATACAATGAAATACAGCACGAATACGGCCAGATAAACGCCAAACGCCGCATTCGGACTTGCCATGCGATTCGCCTCTATGATCTGCTGTGCGACTTTCAGCACTTCCGCAACGCCTATCATCAGCACCAAACTAGTCGTCTTGATCATTCTGGTTATAAGGTTTATGGACAAAGGTATCAGCCTACGCACCGCCTGCGGCAGAATCACATGCAAATACATCTGACGATCCTGCATTCCCAATGCCAGCGCGCTCTCGTACTGATGAACGGGTATGCTGTTCATCGCCCCTCGAACGAGATCGCTCATCTCCGCCGTACCCCATAGGGAAAACACGATCAAGGATGCCGTCTCGCCCGTCAGATTCCACCCGAAAGCCCTCGTAACGCCAAAATAAGCGACAAAAAGCAAAACCATCTGAGGAACAATCCGCATCGTCTCAAGATAAAACCGCATTATCACATTGAACACACGGTTCCCTTTCCTGTTCAGCATACCTAGAACCGTCCCCAATGCGATGCTTATAACCACTGAAACGGCACTTATTTCCAATGCGACCGCCAACCCTCCCAAAAGTCTGATCAGGTTTCGCCCTTTGAACAAAACATTCAAACCAAGATCAAGCATGACGAAGCCTCCTCTCCAAGAACCTGCCTAAGAAAGAAACGGGCAAGAGCATGAGAAGATAAAACGCCACGAGCAACAGCAGGCATTCCGTCGTGTTGTAGTACAGACCGATAAGATCCTTAGCGACAAACATCAGATCCATCAGGCTTATTGCCGAAAACACGCTCGTCTCCTTTAGCAGGAAAATCACGTTGGCAACCAGTCCGGGCATGCTCATGGAAACCGCCTGCGGAAGTATGACGAACCTAGCAACCTGCATCCTGCTAAGGCCAAGGCTCAAAGCGCTCTCCTGCTGTATCGCATCAATCGACCCTATGCCGCTGCGCAACGTCTCCGCCATATAGCCGCCTCCCAAAAAGGCGAGGCCGATTATGCCGCTCGCTTGCGCACCCATCCTCAAGCCGATTCTCGGCAAGCCGTAATATATGAAGAACAACTGCACCAGCAACGGCGTATTGCGGCTCAGCTCGACATACGCCCGAACGACCTTTCTCAAAACCGGAACCCTGAAATAATCCGCCATTTCACAAGCCAACCCGATAAGCATCGACGTAAAAATCCCGATCAAGCCAATGCCTAACGTAAGCAATGCCGCCTTCTGATACAGTGGAACGACTTTTATAACGAATTCCCAATCCACGATATACCCATTATAACACTTCGAGATTCTTCTAAATGGCGTTTCTAAAAACCTGTTGTCTAGAAAGCGCCATCAAATCACATAATCGAATCCATCACTGCCCGAACCGACCAAATCCGCTATGGTTATGTCGTTGAAGAACAACATGATGGTTTCATGCAGTTTCTTCCACATTCCAAGCGTCTTGCACCCAGCGGCTCTTTCGCACGGCGATGCATTTCGCTCAAGACATGTCACCGGAGCCAAATCGCCTTCAACGACCAGAAGAACATCGCTCACACGACACGAATCCGGGCTTTTTGCCAACTTATATCCGCCGCCCTTTCCGTGCTGTGCGAAAACGATCCCAGCTTTCGACAAGTCCGTCATTATGGATTCCAAATATTTAAGCGAGATGTTCTGCCTGTACGCAATGTCCCTGAGAGGAATCAATTGCTGACTCGCATGCTCCGCCAAATCGACAACGACACGCAAAGCATATCTTCCGCGCGTAGATATTTTCAAATCGCAACCTCCGCTTCAAAAATCTTAACATTTCCGAAAGTTCACCGTTCGCAAATATCCGTCAATCGGCGAACAACGGCGTCGAAAGATACCTGTCTCCCGTATCCGGAAGCAGAACCACTATTTTCTTGCCCTTGCTCTCCGGCCTTTTGGCTATCTCAATGGCAGCCCAAGCAGCCGCGCCGGATGAAATCCCGACCAACACGCCTTCCTTTCTTCCGATAAGCTTGCCGATTGCAAACGCATCCTCATCCGCGACAGCCAGAACCTCATCGTAGATTTCCTTGTTCAAAACTTGCGGAACAAATCCGGCGCCTATTCCCTGTATCTTATGCTTGCCTGCAACACCCGTGGAAAGAACCGCACTTGATTTCGGCTCCACGGCGACGATTTTCACATCCGGCTTCTTGCTCTTCAGATATTCGCCTACTCCCGTAACCGTTCCGCCGGTTCCTACTCCGGCAACGAAGTAATCGACATTTCCATCGGTATCATCCCATATCTCAGGTCCCGTAGCTTCTCTATGAGCTTTCGGGTTAGCAGAATTGACGAATTGGCCGGGAACGAAGCTGTTCGGCGTTTCCTTGGCAATCTCCTCCGCCTTGGCAATAGCGCCCTTCATACCCAAAGAGCCATCGCTAAGAACCAGTTCGGCGCCGTACGCCTTCATGAGCTGACGCCTTTCCACCGACATTGTTTCCGGCATGACTATTATGATGCGATAGCCTTTCGCCGCCGCTATGGATGCGAGGCCTATTCCCGTATTTCCGCTTGTCGGCTCGATTATAACCGACCCATCCTTCAGCTTTCCTGCTTTTTCAGCATCCTCTATCATAGCTTTGGCAATCCTATCCTTCACCGAACCGGCCGGATTGAAATATTCCAATTTCGCATATATCGTAGCATGCAGCCCGAATTCCTTCTCAATATGCGTCAGTTCCAAAAGCGGAGTCTTGCCCACCAACTCGTCTGCGGATTTGAAAACCTTTCCCATAAACACATCTCCTCTTGCTTTCAATCTATTTACCTATTTTTCTTGTAGGTTAATATGATTATTCTAATTTCAATATTTTTTGTCAAGTGTTTTATCGAGAAATATTACCTGATGATATTATCAAAATTGAAAAGGATATGTAGTCATAGTAAAATGATATCAACAAACAAAATAATAAAACAAAAAAAATGGAGTCGATTATGAAAATTGCAATAGCCTATTACTCGAAAAGCGGCAACTGCAAGATAGTTGCGGAAAAAATATGCGACATTCTGAAAAATGCTGGACAAACAGCTGAAACGTTTGAAATCAAATTGGCAAAGGAATTCTCCAAAATAGGCATATTCAATTACTTTCTGGAAGGCAAAAGCTCGTACAAGCAGGAAAAGCCGGAATTGGCGCCAATGGATTTCAATCCGGAGCAATTCGACTGCATAATATTGGGAACTCCCGTATGGGCGAGCGATATGGCCTCCCCCATGCGCACCTTCATCTCCAACAATCTTGATACCTTGAGATCGAAAAGCGTATCGGCGTTCATGTGCCTCGCAGGGAAAGACGCCTCGCAAGAACTTGAAAAGATGCGCCAGTCAATTGGCATCAAAAAATTCGCATCGTCGGTATCGCTGACCAATCCGAAGAAAAACAACACGCCTGTGACAAACCGGAAAATTCAGGAATTCTGCGAGAAGACAATATTAAAGGATTTTTGAAATATTACAAAGATTTCATAATCTTACAAATATTAAAGAATATTACAAATCTTACAAATTTTCACAATTATTAAAAAAAAGCTTATAATATTAACGCTATGCTAGAAAAACGTCCCAACCCATTCGATATATAAGCTTTGGCAACAAGCCGACAAAAATGATA
>CAMOXM010000047.1:0-10200 GCA_946629155.1 uncultured Spirochaetaceae bacterium
CGAAATCAAGCGATGCTCAGGAAAGTTCGCTGGAGGAAAGTACCACAACGGGCAATTATGCCATGAAATAGGCGCCTATCCCATTGTCATCAGCTGGCAGCAATCCGAAAACGCATACCAATACAGGCTTAAAAGAAACGATGAGCTGGAATTCGTCGAGACCTCAAATCTTATGATACAGGACAAGCAAGTGGAAATCGGCAAGACTTATGACTATGTTCTCACCGCCGAAGACAAACTCGGGAGGAACAAAGGCGGCATCGAAATCAAGGGATGCTTTCCTGCTATGAGCGCCGAGCAATTCGTAAGCGAATACGAGCGTCATATAGCCAAGCCGTTCTATTTCCAAGACGAACATCCGGAATACGCCAACGGCAAAAGCAAAGGCGACATTTGGTCGCATATACGCAAAGGCAAATCAAGCAGCGTCACCGAGCAAATGGGCGCTTTAGGCGATGCCGAAGCGACAGACAGCTTTCTGCATGCGAAAATCGAATATCATGCATCAGGCGGCTTGAGCGGAGGTGATGTCGAATTCGTCTATGGCGCAGGCTTCGGCGAATCTGCCGACATGCACATGCTAACGAATGACGAGAAAACCGAATATAATCTGAACATTTCCTTCCCGCAAAAGGCGCAAATGAAAACCGATATTTCCGGAAACGGTTCCTATGAGTTCGCAACCAACAATCACAAGCATTACATCGGCGGCAAATACGGTCTGGGAATTATCGATTTCACGAATGTCCGCTCTCAGGACAAAGGGCTGAAAGGACAATATGGCGTAACTCTCACATACAGGAGCGAAAGCGGTGAAGAATTCAGATATTCCGGATTCGCCTCGCCATTATCATACGAAGTCACTAATTAGTTTTTTTTGGTTTTTATGGATATGATGAAAACAAATCGTATTATCAGATTGTGCCTGTTTGCCTTGCTGCTCCTATTCTTGCAGTCATGCAATCTATTCGTTCGCGAGCTTCCCTGTTTTCTCAGAGGCAAGTGGGTATCATACGATTCCACCCTGCCCGATTCGAATATCATAACAGCGGTTTTCGAATTCGACGATAAAGGAAACTATAGAAAAACCGAATCCAACCAATCCGGAACATACATCATCGTCACTAACGGAAAATACGACTATTCGTATAGCTCCTTCGATTATTCGGAATGTTCCGGGCATGTTTCATTTACACCGGACGACCTGCGCGAATTTTCCGAAGAGGAATATATCTTCTATGTGAAAATGAATGCCGAAAACGGTCTCGTATCACTCGACCTCACCAACACAACGATCAGGAAAAAATATGAGCTTGATTATTCAGGCAGTGAAGAAATATACATCAATGAGCCTGAGGAAGCAAACGAAGAAGGAGCGGAAGAAAACAATGAATAATCGTTTTTCCAAGCTTGCTTTCAAGAAAATCGTGCCGCTTCTGTTTTTTCTTGCTTTTGCAGTCCCATTGCTGCCGGCAGAAGAGAAACTCGAAAATGATTCGGATGCCGTTGCTGATATCGAAACGATTCTTGTAGAGGAATCGCCATCCGATCAGCTTGCGAATGAGGATGACGGCAGTGCGTCCGACATTTCATTGCCGGAAATCACTATAACGGAAGTTACGGAAGAATACGCTGATTTGACTGATGAATTTATCGATTCCGATGTTGCCGAAAATCCGTCTGGCAGCCAACCCGAAACTCCGCTTTTCGATTTGTCGATTTTCGACAACATGGACGATGCGGGATATGTCGTATCGAAACCGGAAAGCGAAACCTTCTTTTTCGAAATTCCTTCGCCTGACGACCTCGACGATGCCGATTCGATGCCCACCGCGCCTCAAGTCGTCATATCATCGGAGCCTGTCCTGAAGGCTGAATCGATTGGCGAGAAAAATGCTGATGACGAAACGCTCCCCCCCTATGAAGCAGAGGATAATCCGCATACTATTCCCGCATCGCCGCTGTCATTACCCGTGGATTTCCTTTCGGGTCAGTCTATCATATATTATGACAGCACGGAAATAAGCCAACCGATAAAATTGACATTTGCAGACGGAAAGACCATCACGCTCCAGCGCGATGAAAGCAAGAGACCGAAATTAAAGAGATCCAATCCGATTTTCGAATGGTATTTGGCGGCTGGATTGAGCGTTTCGCGCGGAACAAGCTACGGATATGCAGGACATGTCGGGCTGAACTTCAATATCTCGGACGATTTCACATCCGGCTTGTATTTTCATGGCGAAATGCTGAATGAACCGCTCGGCAGCTCGTCGGGAATGCTTGCAGGATTTGAAGTCGAGGCGGATTTCGGAGGCAATTTCACATTTCCGATGTTTTACGGCGGACCCGTGGCTGTCAAAGTAGGCGCTGATTTCGGTTATTACATGCAGATCCTGCAATTCAATTCCTCCATTTCATCGCAAAACCACTTGGGATATAATGGAATGGTTATAAGGCCTATGCTCGTTTTCGAATTCTTCAGACTGCTTTCCAGTCCCATAGGGTTCATATTCTATTACACGAACACGGCAATCGTACCTTATTCCGACTACAACAACCTCGGTCTGATGGTGGTCATTTAGGATTCTCTTAAAACCTACGTCAATTATCGAAATTTACAAGGACGAAAGCGAATCCCGTTGCTATCAAACCAAACTCAAGGTATATGGTGCGGGAAGCGTATCGATGCCGTGCGCTTCGGGATAATTATGCTCGTTTATCGTGTCGAATATCATTTTCCTGAAATCGGGATGCACGACATAATAGCCCCGATAATTATTGAAAAACAACAGAAGATAATACGGAACTACGATCCTTTCGATGTCGGATTCGACCAAATTCATATTGTCCGGAAAACGATGCGCAAGCAGAAAATAGCCATTGCTGTCCGCCATCAGATTTGAAATCGATTCCGTTTTCCCGTTATTCATGTCGAATTGCTTTTCCAATGATATGAATGAATTGACGCGTATGGCTTCGGATGTCTGATTGCCGGAGTTGTACAACAAGCTTTTGGTTGCATTCAATTGCTCGAACAACTCTTCGTTTCTATAAATCGTTTCATTTTCCAAGCGATACACCTTATCGAATCTGCCGATGGACAGAATCGAACCGGTGCCGATCATTATAGGCTTGACGATTATCGAATCGTAATTGTACGAATTGAAACCTACGGCATCGTAGAATGCCGTGAAAATCGGAGACATGAGCACAAGCTTCGAAGGGCGTTCGTTTATCGCCTTTGCAAACATATTCACAAGCTCACTTCTTCCGCCTGAGGAAACATCCGAAATTCCGATATTCCTGATTTCGAGTTCGTATCCTATTTTTTCAAGTTCGGATCTGATCGTTTTCTCTTGAAAACGAATCGCTGTGCCATAGAATATCTCATCTGTTAAAATCAGGACGCGCGTTCTCTGCAGCGCTGTCCGACGGTTCACCATAAGATAGGAATATAGAATCAATCCGATTATCGAAACCAGAGCCATGACCTTGAAAATTCTCCTCCACCTGCGGTGTCTCGACGCCTTGCTGAGGAATTTTATTATGTTTTTTCGTACGGTCCTTGGGTTTCTTCTGCTCATGCCTAAAATAGATTTCTAAAGAACTGATCCGCGCCGATTCTTATTCTCAGACTGACATACAGCAAAGCATAGAAAAATCCAAGAAAGTTCAATATAATCTCGCCCGAATTACCTATCCCCAAATACAGATAAAGCGTATTCAAAAGCAGAAGAATCAGCATGAACATCGGAAGCTTGATTCTGAAAGCGAACAGAAACATGATGCTTTCATATCTGTGCAGCATGGAAAAAGCGAATATCAATGCGAAAATTGATGCTCCAGGACCATAAGCAAGCAAATTCGCACCTGTGATCGCCGTTAGCGCCAATAGCACGATAGCAGCGAAGAAGGAGGAAGAGAAATATAGGAACAGAAATTCCTTCGAGCCTATTTCCATTTCGAACCTATTTCCGAAGAACATCAGGAAAATCGAATCGAAAAGAAGCGAAAGGACATCCATAGTGACGAAAGGATATGTGAAAACGGTCCACATATATTTTCCGCTAAGAATCTGCTTCGGCTGGAATATCATCCAATCGTGCAAACGCGCAAGCGATAGCGAGTTCGCAAACCTCGGAGACGAGCAAACGAAATAGATTATGAGAAAAGCCAAGTTCAGCAAAATGATGAACGGCGTAAGCTTCATATACCTATCGTTGGCGAATTTTCTATTTAGAAAGCTTCTTCCCATAGCCATTCGGTTCCGTCTTCAGAATTTTTCAGGCAGCAAAGAGCATCTGCCCGCAGGAATCGAAAGTTCCTTTTCTATCCTTTCGCCCAAGATTCTGACCTTAAGGTAATACAATTTGTCGCTGTTGAGACGTATCTCCCACCTCTCGTTTTCCCTGGTGCATTCCATGCTGATGTAATTCTTCTTGAGGTAATAGTTCTCAATCCCGACCTGGTCATAACTTTCAAGCGTCCATGTCACTGTTTTCAAAAACATATCAACGGAAAATCCGATGACATTTTCGATGAAAAGCGTAATTACCGCCACCCCTATCACCGGAAGAAAATCCTGACGCGGAAGTTCGTAAGCCGTTCTCTTAGGATTGGCGAAATAAAGCGACGGTCCCTCCGAATTCGGCTTATAGACTTCCCATAAGCCATCCGGTATCTTCTTATCGGAAAGCAATTGGCTTTCTATCATGCAAAAGGCATGCTTCAAGGTGCATTCCTTGGCGAAGGAGAACTCGCCTGCCGCTTCCGCCGCCTTTATCGCTATGAATGTCAATGCGGACGATACACCGCCGTAGAAGCCGTTTCCGTCTTTCGAAAACCTCTTGCACCTGACCGGCACGGATGGAAAGGGGTTGTCCGTTCCGAACATCTTAGGATCCTTCAAATGCGAGATGAGAATGTTTGTCTTCTCTTCATCTGGTATCCTTGCGAGCAATGCGAAATACGAGCTCAGCATTTCCATCGGAATAGGATTTCCGTTGGCATCCAAATCGTAGTAGAAATCATTATGCCACATCAGCTTGTTTATTCGTGATTTCAATGCAAAATATTGCTTGCGGAAAGAAAGCTTGGCATCCTTGTCTTTCAATTTCTCGCAAATCATCGCAGTGTTCAAGCAATAAAACGCCATGGCCGAATTGAAATCCACCGGATAAGCCGTGTTGCTCCTATCGATGTTTCCCGTCACGAAGTTCATCTGTTCGGTTCTGAAAAGCCCTGTTTCATCCATATATTCGGATTTGAGCCACTTGTAGAAGCTTATGATTTTCGGGGCAACTTCCTTGAGCCTCTTCTTATTGCCGTTTTTTACAAAATAGTTGTATTCCGCCCAAGGAAAAAGCGGAATGGTGAGACCTATCTTGTCTTCGGGATTCAATTGCACCGGCTCACCTGTTTGAACATCGTAATCGCATCTGATGGCGCCGTTCGGTTCCTGCTTGGAGTAGAAAAAATCCAAAACCGGCTCAGGGTCGTATTTCTCCGAACTATACAAGAGAAAAAACGCCGGCAGAACCGAATAGAAATAATTGAACGTCTTCTGCCCCGGATTCGAAAGATACTCCTTGGGAATGTTCTTGTTTGTTTTGTTGTAGATATAGTTCTTCGATATCAACGCCCAAACCTTATCGTACAAATCGACTATGTCCTGGTTATAGAACTTTATCTTAGGAATTATTATATCCTTATTAAGATTTTCTCCCCTTCTTCTCACAAAAACCTCTTAATCCAAATAATACATTTTAATAAACGGATGCAATTAAATCAAGAATACTTTGGGCAGCGTGAAGGAAGGAGTTTTGAAAAAATCTCAAAAAACAAATAAAAAGCCCTGCAACAGCTGCAGGGCTCAACACAATCATGCGTGTTTAATGTTTCGCGGATCACATGAGAACCTCGACATTCGTTCAGATCCTCTCGCCGTCATGGATCTCGCTGAAATACGAGCCGTCCTCGGCTACGAAAGCGTTGCCTCCGAGTTGAAGCGTGTCCCCCGCGCCAGATATCGGAGCAGGCGTTCGAGCAGGTTTCCGTCGGCTCGTCGATCTCGGCAACCTTTTCGTCGGAGCTCGACCATGAAAGATCGCCGGAAATAACGGAATACAAGGACTTCGGTATGAAGGTCAGGGCGGAGACGAAGTCGGAATCAGGGCTGATCCTAGCGGAGAAGGCTATCCTCTTGTACGCCTGCGCGAAGGCGATCCTCCTGCCCTGATCGTCAAGCACGTGGACCTTCAGGTTCGCAACCGCCTCCCCTTCCGAAGCGACGGTGAACCAGATCCGGCTCGGATCGTCGTCCCAGAGCCTTATCTCGCCGTTTTCGGACGACCATTCGAATTCGAGGGAGCCGCCCTCGTCGCCGTCCAGCCATTTCACTTCCGCAGACAGGGGAACGGCCTCCTCAGTCCATGCACCGTCCTTAGTCGAGGAAATCGCCAGTTCTATCGCGGGCTTGCTGTCCTTCGCGCACGAAACGATTCCCGCCAGGAAGCAGGAAACCAGCAGCAACGCCGCCTACCCCACTCGCATATCCGTCTCAAACCATTCGACATCTTCTCTTCCTCCTTTTCTTACAATGCGAATCAACAAAAGAGACAACGTTCAAACATACAGTCATACACAAATGATATAAGTATTTAAACGGGAAAAACAAACGGCGGCGCCGTCACGTCGTGCGCATCGCATTGAAGGGCGCTTTCTAAAAACCTCCGAACGACAGAATCCCTTCGAAAGAATAGATACTTTTTGAAATATCACTATACTTACGACCGATGAAGGACAACGACATGAGTACGATTGATTCGAATAAGCCGCTAATAGAAGTCAAGGAATTGAAGAAGCATTTTCCAATCAAAACCGGATTATTCAAAACCGAAACCTTGAGGGCCGTCGATGGCGTTACGTTCCACATAAACGAAGGCGAGACGCTAGGTTTGGTTGGAGAATCAGGGTGCGGTAAAACTACGGTCGGGAAAACCATCATGCGCTTGTGCAAGCCGACATCCGGCTCGGTTCTTTATGACGGCAACCCCGTTACCGATGATAATATCCGAAGCATGAGACGCAAAATGCAAATGGTTTTCCAAGACCCCTACTCATCGCTCGATCCGAGAATGACAATAGAGGATATAATCGGAGAACCGCTTGACGTGCACAAACTCTATTCAAGCAAAAAGGAGCGCAGGGAGAAAATTCTGAAATTGATGAGGCTTGTCGGGTTGGTTCCGGAACATGCCGACCGCTATGCGCATGAGTTTTCCGGAGGGCAACGACAAAGGATAGGAATCGCGCGCGCCCTTGCAGTCGATCCGAAATTCATAGTATGCGACGAGCCGGTTTCCGCATTGGATGCGCCCATGCAAGCGCAGATAATCAACATCCTCAAAGAGATCCAAGCCAAACGCGGAATAGCCTATCTTTTCATCGCCCATGATTTGCCCGCGATTCATCGCATATCGGATAGAATAGCAGTCATGTACTTCGGAAGAATAGTTGAAATCGGATCGTCTGATGATGTCAGCTTGAACCCCATCCATCCATACGCCGTTTCCCTTGTTTCCGCCGTTCCCATGCCAAATGCCATCCGCATGCGCGAAAGTGTCGAAAGAGAGGAAATAGCTCTCGAAGGCGATGCGCCCAATCCGCTCAGAATGCCGGCAGGCTGCCCGTATCGGACCCGCTGCGGCAAAGCAAGCGATAAATGCGAAGGAAGCGCCCCTCCCCTTGCCGATCATGGGAACGGCCGCTTTGTGGCATGCTGGGAGGCATAGAAGATTTCATAGTCCGTAAATCTCATCCTTTAGTTCATCTAGCAAAAACGGGGCGCAGAACTGCGGGATAGACACATAAAACTCACCTTTTCCGAAATTGTTTTCCATTATCTTATAACAGCACTGCGCCTTGTATGGCGTCCTACCCTGCATGACAGCTTTAGCTGCGGCCATCCTGCCGTTCGTCGATTTTTCCTCATAAAGAATCAAACCTTCCAAGCCCTCAATCAGAAAATCGATTTCAAGGTGCTTCGACCCGTCCGAATAGTAATACAATGGGAATCCGGCTTTACTGATCAGAACCCCTGCCAAGTTTTCATACAGCGCACCCTTTCTGGAATCCAGTCTGTCATTCAGAAAATCCCTCATCGTCACTATCGGATACATTGCCATCAATATGCCGGTATCGCTGACGAATGCTTTGAAATACGCTTCATCAACATTGAGCGAAAGCGGTCTTTCCAATGCCCTGACATTGAAGCACCTTAGAACAAGCCCCGACTTTTCCAGCCACTCGAAACCCTCTTTGAACATTGAAGATCTGCCGCCGCTTTTAATTTCGGAAAACTTGAACTTCAGTGCGTCCTGCTCGCGAGATAACTGTCTTGGAATCGAATCGAATATCATATTCAACTGACTTTGCAAACGATAATCTATTCCCTCTTTTCCGTCATCATCGACAAATCTCCCGAAATCGCTTCTATAATCCGCAAGAAGCCTCTCAAGCACCGCCCTTGCTCTCATATAATCCCTGCCCGACTCTATAAATTCACATACGACTTCAGGAAGACCTCCGATAACCAGGTAGTCTTTTATCATGCTTTTATAAAACGTACATAAGGATTCATCCAGTTCGCATTTCAGCTTTGTTAGCCTCTTCAATTCAGTCACATATTCAACGCTAACGCCATTCGCCCACAGAAACTCCTCGAAATCCAAACTTGTCATCTTCAAGTATTCTTCATATCCAACTGGAATGCTTGCCTTGCTTCTTCTTCTGAAATTTATGACGCCAAGTAATGATCCCGTAGCAATCACATCGTATCTGCCATCCTGTGCAAAACTTTTCAAAGCTGTTCTTGCCAGCGGGCAGTCGCCTATCTCCTCAAAAATCAAAACCGTTCCGTTTGGATCGAAATCGTTATCGGGAAAAAACATCTTTGATTTTCTAATAATCGTATCTACGTCCAAGTCTCCTGAGAAAACCACTGCAAGCTTTTTATTGTATCTGAAATCATATGTAATGACATTTCTATAGTTTTCAATAGCAAATTTTCCAACAACATAACTTTTTCCGACTTGTCTCAACCCCTCGACGATCAAGGGTTTGTGGTTTGTCCTGTTTTTCCATTCAAGCAGCTTTGAATACGCTTTTCGCCTAATTTCCATAGTATTAATATATAAGCTTCTTCGTAAAATATCAATTTTTGCAAAAAACGATTTCGTAAAATGTATTTTTTTACAAAAAACGAAATTTTAAAAGGACATCTGGCAGATTCTGGCTCTGAGGTTTTTAGAAACGCCCTAAAAGTAAAGCTCCTTATAGTCGGATTTGACAAGCGCCTCGCTGTCAACGCTTTCCGTCAGCGCACCGTTGCATATCTCAAAATCGTCATTAATCCTAGCGAATTAGCAAGCCAAGCGAAACGCCGCGAATTTTCACTGCGTGAATAAACAAAACCCCATAATCCTTTAGGTGCTTGACCAGCTAAGGGGTATCAAACCCCCTTTTCACTAGTCCTTTCCACTATGTTATCATACAGCTTCCTAATGAGCTTATACAAGTCTTCGTGACGGTGGTTATATCGCCATTCGCATTCCTTCAGGTGGTATATGAAATTATCAGACGAGCAGCCGTTTTTTCTTGTCGCTAATTCGTTGAAATGCCATAAGTTAAAGTGTAGCATCTACCCCTTAACTGGTCAAGCACCTTTATTTATTGCAAACGAGGGCTATTGAATTAACTCTTGGGAAGCATCTCATAAGCAATCCCGAATGCACCGCCTCGCCATTTGCCATGAGTTCCACCATTTTCCATTAAATGAAAAAAGTATTAGAATATCGATATGATGTGTCACGCTTATATAAGGAAATCGTTTCTTCTGCTGGTCGCATTTGCGCTATGCTTGTTCGTTTTTTCATGCAATGATGGATTCAAAATAGATGACGGCGATCCGAATCCGGGATTCGATCGCAATTTGGACATAGGCGGAATCGAGCCATCCTCGTCCGAGAAAAGCGGATCCGCAGAATGGCTGAACAGCGTCGAGATAACCTTTGCAGGCGCTGAAATCAAAGCGACGGAAGGACAGAGCCTCTACACCATGACGATCGCCTTTCCCGAAGGCGAATACACCGGACAAGGAAACGGAACATACAAGCTCATTGGAAGAGGAAACCTCAA
>CAMOXM010000048.1:0-10195 GCA_946629155.1 uncultured Spirochaetaceae bacterium
ACAGAAGCGGAAGATTCACCATATACGGGACTGGGCTTCGATGAGGAAGAAGAAGGCGACAAGGCCGGATTCATAGTCATAAAAGGCGGGAAATTGAAAATCGACACCATATCGAAAGCCATAACTGCCAAATGGACCGAGGATGATAGGACGGCAGGCTTGGAAACCAATTACACCCCTTCGCCGTTCGTGCTCATAACCGGAGGCGAGATAGAGGCGACCACGAAGGGGACTCCGTATGAAAGCACTGCCTCTCAGACCGTTGTCAACGCAGACGGCGTCAGCGAAGTACTGAACGATGTGTCACTGTCTCCGGAGGGAATCGAGGGAAAGGCGAATTTGTATGTATATGGCGGACGGATAACATGCAATACGACGGATGATTGCCTCAATGTCAGTTCTACATCGGGGTCGGTGGAAATAAACGGCGGTTATGTTTATGCCTACAGCTCCAGCAACGATTGCATTGATTCGAACGGCAAGCTCAAGATAACCGGCGGGGTCGTCGTCGCTTTCACGACCAAAAACCCCGAATGCGCTTTTGATTGCGATCAAAACGAATTCTCCGTCACAGGCGGGGTGCTGATCGGCATAGGCACGACCAATTATTCCAAACCGACGGTTTCGGCATGTTCGCAGGGCGTCCTCGTCATTTCAGGAAGTTCGTTGGGTAGCAAAGACAAGCTTCTTTGCGTCAAGGATTCATCCAGCAATGTCAAATTCGCATATAATGTCCCCGTAAGCGCGAACCAGAACCTCGTAGCGATTCTGTCGTCGCCCGAATTCAAGAACAGCGGTTCGTATTCGGTCGTATCCGGCGCGACTCCGTCAGAAGGAAAAACCTTCCACGGCTTGTACACCGAGTTGCCGACATCGTCCGGCGGAACTGAAGCGGAAAGCGGTGTATCCTTTTCCAGCTCTTTCGTGCATACCCAATCGGGTGCGACGGGGAACGGGCCGCAGGAGGGAGGCAGGCCGCAGGGTCCAGGCAATGGACAGGGCGGCAAGAACCCATTTGGCTGGCTATAGCATATCTTTTCTATGTTTCTCCGTGTCCAAAAGAGCAGCTGCATTATTATTTTTCTATATGCTGTTGTGCTCGTGCGGCTTCATCGGCAGGGATACGGTTTCGTGTGCTGGAAGCTCGCGGATAGCGGAGAAATCGTTGGAATCGTTTCCTTGCAGAACGCTCAAAACGGAACCGTTCGCATAATGGCGGTTTGGCGACGTTTGAAATTCAGAATATCGTTTGACAGCGATGGCGGCTTCCCATATGCCTTGAAGCTTGGTTCTTTGGACGACAAGAGGGCTTATGTCCGTAGTCTCGTGGATGAGATATACGAAAAGGATGTTGCCAGAAGGATCAGAATCAGAAACAGGGCGATATTCGAGCAGGCGCGAAGATATGTGATCGACAACTTCGGATCGCCTGTTAGCATTCAGAACATTGCGGACGACCTTGTCAGAAGCGGCGTTGCTATAAAGCATGAGACCGTTCAGAAATACATTCATACTCTAGCGGATACGAAGATATTGATGCCTTGCGAAAGGTTTGACATGAAATCCAGGGAAAGCCTTAATGGCGAGCGCAAATACTATCTGAGCGACCTTTCTTTCTATTATGCTTTGAACACCGACAACAGGATTAATTTCGGACCGGTGCTCGAGAACATCGCCTATGTTTACGCTCGCAGCAAGGGGTGTTCGATAAGCGTGGGAAATATCGGAAGGCTCGAATGCGATTTCATAACCAGAGACAATGGAGGTTTTTTTCAAAACTCCTTCCTTCACGCTGTTCGGATCTCGGTGCAAGCCGCAAGTCCTGCGGATTCCCCTCCGAAACGGGCATATGCACAAAGTATTAGCCCGTTTCGGAGGGGAACGCCTTGCGCCGGAATAGGCTTCGCAACGTCTTGAAATCAGTTTTGAAAAAACCTCAATAAAATGAATTACGCCTACGTTCAGATTTCATATGTGATTTTATCAAGCAGGGAAACCGAGGATCGCGAGTATCGGAGCCTTGAAAGCATAAAAGGCGACAACTATCCTAGGTTTTTGCTTATATGCGACAGGTTGCTTCAGAAGCGAAACGGCATCAGATATGAGAATCTCGTTGATTTCATCCTGTCTGGGAAAGAGTTCGTCTTATGAGCGTCAGAGCATTTAACAGGCTGAAATGGTGGTTGCTTCCTTTTTGGCTCGTGTGGTGCTTTCCATCGTTCCTGCTCGGTTTCGCAGTGTATTCGTATTCCAGATTAGTACGGAAGTCCTGCGTGCGCCGCAAGTCGCCGGAGGGAATCGTATGGTATATGACCGATAACGGAAGTCCGGTGTATGGCGTTTCGATATTCCCTTTCATATTCCTGTCGGAGAAATGCGCCGACGCCGTATCCGTTCGACACGAATTCGGCCATTGCGTCCAATGCCTTGTATGGGGCTGGCTTTATCTCATAGCGATCGGGATTCCAAGCTTCACATCGAATATTCCCAAAGTCAACAAGCTGCTTCGCGGACGCCCTTGCAACAGCGAATTCCAATACTACGGCCTCGAAGGGGGGGGCATGACTTCTGGTGGGAGCGGGATGCCGACAAGAAGGGCGGCATATCGCTCAAATATCTCCGCCATCGTGCAGTAAGCTTATCCAAAGTCTTCGGCAACCTCTGCGGATAGATTTGAGTTGAGAGACCGCCTATGCAGGATTCGAGCAAATCAAGACAGTGCTTTGCGCACGGCTTGATGCTCGAAGCCGATTGGGCGGCATATCGCTCAAATATCTCCGCCATCGTGCAACAAATTGCAAAACGCAGAAAAAGGGTATATAATTCAACCATATGAAAACATTAGGATTAGTAAAGAGACTCTTGTTCGTTGCTGTTTTGGTCGCATCGAGCGTGCCGATGCTTTTTTCCGCATCTAGGAACATGACTTTTGTCAATGGATTCGACAGAAATTCGTTGTCGATAAGATGGATCGGGATCGGAAGCAATGTTTCGCAGGCCGTGATGAGCGCCATTGATGGTTTGGAAGAGGATTTGGAGAACGAGATAATTGCCAGATGCTCGAAAATCGCAGGCAAGTATTCGGGAAACGACATTAGGTCGTTTGTCGATGGGATTTCAAGCAATGTCGATTCCATAAAAAGGGAGATGATAAGGAAGTCCAGATGCGTTGAGAGCTATGAGACGGAATACGGCGAAAGCGTCGTGCGCTATTCCATCGACGCCGGCGCATTCGAGAGCGTTTTCGACAAGTATATCGCGAAATTCAATGACGATAGCGATGCGATGAGAGTATATACGCAGAGAATACAGAGCGTCAACAGGTTCTTCAGGAACAAATTCGATTTTATGGAAGAAGTGCAGGTGAGAGTGAAGCAATGAGTTCCGATACGAAAGAAGAAGCCATAGAAGTGACCGGTAAGGTCATTGAAGTTCTTAGAAACACCACGTTCAGGGTGGAACTGCAAAACGGTCACGTCGTCCTCGCCTACATTTCGGGCAAGATGAGAAAGAGCAATATCAAAATCATACTCGGAGATACTGTAAGGGTTGAGATCTCCCCATACGATCTGGGAAAGGGAAGAATCATCTACAGGGAAAAGAACATCACAGCTTAGGAGACGAATATGTCTGTAAACAAATTGAGCGCCTCCGAAAAAGCGTATATTGACAGTCTTTTGTCTCTTTTGCAGGAAAAGTGCCCATCGGTTAGGGATAGATACGTTGATGAGCTTGAGAATCAGCGCAGCACATTGAAGCTCATCGCTAGCGAGAATTATTCGTCGGTGGCAGTTCAGGCTGCAATGGGGACGATATTCACCGACAAATATGCTGAAGGAGTTCCGTACCATAGGTTTTATGCTGGATGCGAAGTCATAGATGAGTTGGAGAACGAGTGCGTCGAGGCATGCAAGAAGCTTTTCGGGGCGGATTTCGCTTACGTTCAGCCTCATTCCGGAGCAGATGCGAATTTGGTGGCATATTGGGCTATATTGTCATGGAAGACGATGGAGCCTGTCCTCGAGAAGATAGGCGAGAAGAACATGTCGAAACTTTCCTCCGCTGATTTTCTGAAGATACGCGAGGCATGCCATAATCAGAGGCTTTTATCGCTCGACTATTACAGCGGCGGTCATCTTACGCATGGATACAGGATGAACGTTTCGGCGCAGATGTTCGATGTCAGGACATATTCCGTTTCGAAAGAGACCTTCATGCTGGACTATGATGACATAGAGAAGGCAGCCTTGGAATTCAAGCCCCTCGTGCTTTTGGCGGGGTATAGCGCTTATCCGCGCGCCATAAACTTCAGAAGATTGCGGGAAATCGCTGATAAGGTCGGAGCCGTTCTCATGGTGGATATGGCTCATTTCGCAGGCTTGGTTGCAGGAAAGGTTTTCACAGGGGATGAGAATCCCGTGGGATTCGCCGATATAGTGACCAGCACCACGCATAAGACACTTAGAGGGCCGAGAGGAGGGTTCATTCTGGCGAAGCAGCATCTGGCGCCGTTTGTCGAGAAAGGATGCCCTCTCGTAATAGGCGGTCCCTTGGAGCATGTGATCGCTGCCAAACTCGTGGCTTTCAAGGAAGCGCTTTGCGATGATTTCAAATCGTATGCGTCCGAGATAGTGCGCAATTCCCGTGCTCTTGCTTCGGAATTGATGAAGCATGATGTAAATGTCCTTACCGGAGGCACTGACAACCATATCGTTCTTGTCGATGTGTTCAAGAGCTTCGGTCTTACCGGCCGGCAGGCTGAATCGAGTTTGAGAAGCGTGGGAATCACGTTGAACAGGAACGCCTTGCCGTTTGATTCGAACGGACCTTGGTACACATCGGGCATACGGCTTGGACTTGGTGCGCTTACGACAAGGGGCTTGAAAGAAGGCGATATGGCCGAAATCGCCTCCGTCATAAAGCTTGTGCTTAGCGCGACCAAGCCTGGATTCGCAATTTCCAAAGACGGAATCAAGTCCGAATCCAAAACGCTTTTCGAACTCGATGCGAGAACGCGTGATGAAGCGAAAAACAGGATTTGCACGCTTTTGAAGCGCTATCCGCTTTATGAGCGCTGATGTCTGGCAAAACCATTGAAAAAGACGCACCTGAAAACTTCGAGGTTCAAGGCTGTCAGGATTCCAAATGCAGTAATGAAGGTCGGTCTTCGCGTTCTCCTCATGCGATACCAGAGGGGTATATCGAGACAGGGAGAATCGGAAAGGCGCATGGATTGGAGGGGTTGATGCGTCTTGATAGCGGTAATTCCACCGATAATTTGCTGAAAGCGTCCGATATCGTCCTCAGAGATAGAAACGGCAAAGCATTTTTCGCGGAAATTGAGAAGATAGCTGAAAAGGGCGATGGCAGGTTCGTGAAATTCAAAAGCTATGGCAGCAGGGAATCCGCGCAGCCGATAGCAGGCTCCGTCCTGTTCGTCAAACGAGAGGATGCAAGGGCTCTTGGCGAAGGAGAGACGTATTACGACGATCTCATTGGGCTTTCGGTTGTTTTCGAATCGGAGAGAGTAGGCGAAGTCGCAGGGCTGATCGAAGGTGCGCAAAGCCTGATACTCGAAGTCAGAAAGAACGATGGGAAGATTGCTTTGGTTCCGTATATGAAGGTGTATGTCGGCGAGCCCGACCTTGCTTCACGCTCCATAGAGCTTTTGAACGGAGGTCTTCTTTCGTGAAAATAACAGTGCTCACGCTGTTTCCGCAAATTCTCGAAGGGTTTTTCGAAAATTCGATTTTCAATCGCGCGCAGAAAAAGGGCTTGGTGGAAGTTCGGATGGTCGATTTCCGGGATTATTCCGACGATAAGCACAGAAAAGTCGATGATGAGATTTATTCCGGCGGAGCCGGTCTCCTGATAAAGCCTCAGCCGCTGTTTGATGCGCTTAATGCCTTGCAGGTCAAAGAGAGAGGAATCAGGGTGGTGTATCCGACGCCGTCCGGAAGAAGATTCGACCAGTCGAAAGCGGCGGAGCTTAGTCGCGAAGACGAATTGGTTTTCATAGCAGGGCATTACGAAGGCATAGACCAAAGAGTGATAGATTGCTTTGTGACCGATGAGCTGAGCATAGGGGACTATGTGATTTCATCTGGTGAGGTCGCTGCTTTGTGCATCATAGATGCGGTTTACAGGCTGATACCCGGCGTGATAAGCGAGGAGAGCCTCGAATCCGAAAGCTTCAGCGCCGGACTTTTGGAATACCCTCAATACACCAGGCCTGCAATTTATTGCAATTTTTCGGTTCCTGATGTATTATTGAACGGAAATCATCGGAGTATTACGCAGTGGAAACGGGAAAAGTCCCTTGAGAAGACTTTTTTGAACAGGCCGGATTTGCTTGAAAATGCCGTGTTGGATGATTTCGATAAGCATGTCATTGAAGAATTGAAGAAGAGGTATGGCAATGGATCTGATTAGGAAGGTTGAGAACGAACAGATTAAGGAAGGTGCGGAGAACTTTAATATCGGCGATACGGTGAAGGTGTATTTCAAGATAGTCGAAGGAACTACGGAGAGGATTCAGGTCTTTGAAGGCGTCGTCATAGCGAAGAAGAACAGCGGAATAAGGCGTACATTCACCGTAAGGAAAATTTCGTATGGCGTCGGCGTGGAGAGGATATTCCCATTGCATTCTCCGAGAATCGAAAAGATAGAGGTTTCCAGAAGAGGTCGTGTCAGAAGAGCCAAGCTCTATTATTTGAGAGATAGAGTCGGAAAGGCGGCCAGAATCAAGGAGAAGCTCTGATATTGCAATGTTTCCGACCCGTTTTCAGAAGCATTTGAACGCCAAAGAGAAGGGCAAGGCATTCGAAGACAAGGCATGCGAATATCTCGAAAGCATCGGCTTTCGGGTGGTTTTGCGAAATTATAAGCCTACCAAGTATTCGGAAGCGGATATAATAGCCATAGATGGTGATATGCTGGTCGGGGTGGAAGTAAAGGGTCTGGTCAATAGAGTCGATGAACAGTTCGGCGAGGACTACATAAGGTCGGCTGTTTCCAGCAATAAGATTCGCAAAGTCGTAAATGCCGTTCGTATTTATCAGCAGGATTTGGGAATCATTGATTCGCCGTCTCGCATTGATGTGGTGTTTATTTCGGGTCTGAAATTATTTCATTACAAGAATATCAGCGCATGAAACATGAGTTTTAAGAAAAGGATGCGTCGCGAGGAGCGGCGCGAAGAAAAGCGCGATCAGACTGCCAGGACCATTAGGAAAGTGGCAGGCGGCGAGATTTCATACGATAGGTCTGAGCGTCGTTCCAAGGAACGCTTCAGAAATGGTTTTGCAAATGATCAGGCGGGCAGACAAGGCTTGTCCGATACCATAATCGCCGTATCCCAGCCAGAACCTGTTTGCGTCGTATGCGGCAAGAAGATAGCCCAAATCGAAACTTCGATAGTGGCGAAGAAGTTTTTTCCTGATTATTCGGACAATTCAGATAATGATAATTCAGATGATTCGCATAATTCAGAGTTGCCTGCTTCGCCATCCGAAATGCCTTTGAAACCGAATGGATGCAATGAAAACGATAACCTGAAGTCTTTATGCCACTTCGATTGCGCAATCAGATACATAAGGGAAAGCCGCCAACTCAAACCGCCGTATAGGATTTCATACATAGGGAGCGGCAACTTCGCAATATTCAAATACGGCAAGAACAAGAGCGAATTCGCTTTTGTCGAAAAAATCGAATTCGAATCGCGCGATGACTTCAAGGCGATGCAGGAATATGTGCAGGGGCTTGTCAAATGAAGCTTTGCGTAATACCGGGAAGCTTCGATCCTCCGACAAACGGCCATGTGGATTTGATCAAAAGGGCTTCGGCTCTGTTTGAGAACATCGTTGTTCTGGTAGCGAAGAACTCAGGCAAGACCTGCCTTTTTTCCGCATCCGAACGCAAGAAGATGCTAGAAGACATTTTCAGCGATTCATCGAAGATAAAAGTAGATGTATGCGATGGACTTGTCGCGAATTATGCCAGCAAGATAGGCGCTGACACGCTTGTGCGCGGAATACGCAACGCTGCCGATTATTCCTATGAAACCGAAATCTATCAAGTCAACAAGACGATTTGCCCGGGCCTTGAAACGGTTTTCATACCTGCCAGCACGTCATTGTCGAGCATACGCAGCTCAAGCATCCGCGAATTGGCCCTTTATGACATGGACGTGTCGCTTTTCGTTCCCGAAGTCGTAAATCGCAATATTCTCAACAAACGCAAATCAGCTGCGAAGTGAATGCGCAAGGCAAATACGCAGGCGACGAGATGACGGGCGGTTTTCTGGATGTTGAAAAGCTTACGATTCGCTTGGATGACAAAATCTTCGTTTATGATTTTTCGTGTGCAAAAGGGGAATGCGTAGGCATTTTGGGGCCTTCGGGTTCTGGCAAAACCACATTCTTCAGGGGTCTGACAGGTCTCGAGAGAGCGGTATCCGGAAGCATTCGCTTGGATGGCGCCGACATTACGAGGCTTCAGGTTCACAAGCGCAGAATCGCATTGATGTTTCAGGATTATGCCATATTCGAAAACCTGACCGTTGAGCGGAATCTGAAATTCGTCCTGTTGGCGAATAGGATCAGACATTCGAAATGGAGCGGAATGATAGATGACATTCTGCAATTCACAGGGCTTTCCGATAAGCGAAAGCAGATGTCGGGAACCCTTTCCGGCGGCGAGAAGCAGCGCCTTGCTTTAGCCAGATGTCTTATAATCCCTCCGAAAGTATTGCTTCTGGATGAGCCTTTCAACAGTCTTGATTCAGATATGAAGGCTTCGATTGCGGAGCGCCTATCGGAAACCCGCAGAAAATTCGGCATTACGGTTCTGATCATAAGCCACGATGAAACCGACTTCACCAAATTGCTTTCATGCGACAGAATCGTCAGAATCGAGGATATGCTCAGGCGAGAAACCTCACGATAGATGCTGATTAGGAATTTGGAGAAGAAAGTTGTCGAAATCAACGACATCATGCAAGACGGCCGCGAGGCCGGCATGCGTTTTTTCGCCGATTACGACTCTAAAAACCCTGATATTGCTCCGCTTTTTTATCAGATCGGATATCTTACCATAAAAGAATATTATCCGGAAATGGAATCCTATTTGGTTGGATTTCCTAATTGCGAGATGTCGGAAGGGCTATGCCAAGCCGTATCAGATTTGCGGAAAGGAAATACGCAAAGTGGCGCTCGTGTTTTCATCGAGCAAGAAATTTTTGGTCGGTTGGAAGGAAGTAATAGCATAGCTGAATGGCAAACAGACTGTTGTAATATAATAGCAATAATTAATTTCAATAATCCTATACTTATAGTTATATAACATTTGTTGTCTTTTGATTAAATATGGTAACGTTAGTGGCATAACTAACAATTCCCATCATCCTTCTTTTTTGTTAGCATTAGGAAAATAATCCACGAACTACTTCAAGGAATCGACTGAAGCCAATACGAAACTGGCTCGTGCTGATTGGAGCGAATAGAAAACGGTTGTTTTATGCCATGCCGAAGTTAAAAATGTCGCAGTATCGGCGTGTTCTACGACCGATAACTGTAAAAGGAGGTGTCATGCTATAGTTGCTTTGTTTCGTTTATTCGCGCCGTATAATGTGCGGTGCTTGTTGCTTACGATCAACAAGGAACAGCATGAGGTCATAATGCTAATTTTGGATGCTGTAGAATTCATTATTTTATTAGGAGTTATCCTATGAAATTAAAAGAATTTGAGATCGCTAAAAATGACCCTAATTGCGAGATCCGATTTGGTGGTTCGTCATGGGATCAAAATAGCAATTCAATTAAATATGCTTGGTTTAACAAGAACGGAAAAGCAGCAAGGGGCGGTGAATTTCCAGTTGAGGCATTGCCTCAGACGGTAAGAATGGCTCTAGAGGCTGGATATATCAAACCAAGCGAAATATTCAACGGATGATTTACCAATATAACTATGAAATACTGCAACGGGGTATAGCTATTTTCTGTTTTTGGTATTGAATTTGAAGATATATGGCGATTTGTCAATTCAAATGCAACAGCGCTCCGTAATATGGCTTCGTATGGCGTCAGCCAGTTCAAGTCTCTCCCTCGGTTGGAAAATGAGCTCTCTTATCCTAGCATCTATGAACACATACGGAAAGTACGAGATCAGAACGCCCGCCGCCACTATCTCCCTTCGG
>CAMOXM010000049.1:0-9913 GCA_946629155.1 uncultured Spirochaetaceae bacterium
ATGGGATATATTACACCTATCTTACGAATACCGGCACTTCGTGGAACAAATGGATGAAGGATACGATGGAGAATAGTTCGTACGAGCAGTTCATGCCCTTGTATTCCTGCTTGAAGGAAGCTTACAGCGAAGTCGCTTATTCCGATGGAGAGTATTTGGTGACATTATATGCCGAATTCGGCACGCAGGATGGCGTGACGTTCCATGTTTCCAATAATGAGGACCAGAGACTTACGAGGCGGCGGAATTTGCAATTCGCTTTGATGACGAGAAGAATGTCAGAAGAATCAAGATGAAGGATCTTGAGTGGACTGCGGATATTGCTGACGAGACCTTTAAATTCAACTTCAAGTTCGATATGAGCATTGATTGGTCGGACAGCCTGACCAGCGATATTGAGGTGATCGAATTCAAATCAGAAAACATCATTACGCTTTAAGGTGCTCGTTATTGTAAAAATTGCCATTGTAAGAATTTGACATGTTTTTATGATTTTCATATAATAAAAGACATATCGCAGGGTAGAGCAGTTGGAAGCTTGCCGGGCTCATAACCCGGAGGTCGTAGGTTCGAGTCCTACCCCTGCTAAACCTCGGAAGGCATTGTTGTTTCGGAAGGAAGCGACAATGCCTTTTTTGCATTTTGGATAAGATTTTTCAAAACTTCCTTTCGCATCGTTCGCTTTTGGAAGCGTCATCGAAATCGATTTTGAAAAAATCCCCCGGAAGTGTTCGGTTTGGAGTTCATGGTGAAAAGGTTTTTGTCGCTGGTGCAGCCGTCGGGTTCTCTGACGATAGGGAATTTCATAGGTTCGATACGTCAATTCGTGACTTTGCAAAAAGATTACGACACCTTCATCGGCGTTGCGGACATGCATTCCATCACGATTCCCCAGGATCCGGCTTTTCTGCATAGGAGAAATAGGGAAGTGCTTGCATGGTTCGTGGCCGCCGGCTTGACGGACAAGCATTGCACGTTCTTCATTCAAAGCGATGTCAGGCTGCATGCGGAGCTTGCTTGGATTTTCGAATGCATAACCAATATGGGCGAGCTGTCGCGCATGACCCAATTCAAAGTCAAGACGGAAGGCAAGACAGACAAGAAAATAGCCTGCGGACTTTTCACATATCCCGTTCTCATGGCGGCGGACATATTGATTTACGATGCCGATATCGTTCCCGTCGGAAGCGATCAGAAGCAGCATGTCGAGCTCGCTAGAAACATAGCGGAATGCTTCAATTCCAAATTCGGGAACACATTCGTCGTTCCTGAACCTGTGATTCCGAAGGTTGGGGCCAGGGTGCGTGATCTTCAAGACCCGTCTAAGAAGATGAGCAAGTCGGCAACCAGCCCGAAGGGCGTGATTTTCCTTGAAGATGATGAAAAAACAATTCGCAAGAAGATTGCTTCGGCTGCGACCGATGCCGATGCGTTCGTCGATTACGACGAAGAGAAAAAGCCCGGCGTTTCCAATCTTCTTTCGATATATGCTTCGTTGAACGGCATCTCCATCGATGAGGCGCTTGCCAAGTTCAGGGGCGAAACGAAATATTCCGTGTTCAAAGGTTGCATTGCAAATTGCGTTGTCGAGCACTTGCTTCCGCTTCAGGAAAAATACAGGAAGGCCCTGAACGACGGGATCGTGGATGAATATTTGGACAAGGGCGCCAAGCGTGCGAGGGAAGTCGCAGGGAAGAAGCTGGATGAGGTGTTTTCCAAGGTCGGGTTCGGCCGCGCCTGATCCGAAACAAACGAAGTATGCAGGATGAATGCGCAGGATTATGAATAGGGAAGAGAATCTGGCGAGAATTAGCGTTGTGCTTGTCCAGCCCGAAGATTGTCAGAACATAGGTTCCGTATGCCGTGCGGCGAAGACGATGGGGATCGGACGGCTTAAAATCGTCGGACGCAGCGAATTCGATGAGGCTAGGGTGCGTCAGCTTTCCGTTCATGCTTTCGATTTGTTCGAGAAGAAGATGCTTTTCAAGACGCTTGACGATGCGCTTGGCTCATCTTCGCTTTCGATTGCTTTCACAAGGCGCATCGGCAAGTTCAGAAAAGGGCTTCCGCTATCCCCTTCCGGATTGGCGGAAATGGTGAGATCATTTCCTCATGGCGACATAGACTTGGTTTTCGGTAGGGAAAGTGACGGGCTAACGGATGATGAAGTTTGCAGTTGCAACATGGCATGCGCTATAGAAACATCGTCTGCCTTCCCATCGCTTAATCTTTCCCAAGCCGTTCAGATAGCCGCTTACAGCCTTTTCACAGGTTTGGATGATTATGCGGATGATTCGCTTTTGCAAGCGAAAAGGGCTGCTGTCAGGAAAAAAGTCGATGATGCGGTTTGCGATGCTTGCGCGCTTCTCGGCGATATGCGCTATTTCAAGGAATCAAGCGATGAGGAAGCGAATTTCAAAGTCTTTTTACGCGATAGCCTGCTGAGGGGAGCATTCAGCGAATGGGAAATCGGACGGATAGGTAGATTCTTCAGGAAGGTGCATGATATTTCCAAATACAAGGGAGAGGGATTTGAATCCCGCAAAGGTTAGGGCATGGTGAAAATGAAAATCGGAAAAGTTGCTTTCGTTTTGACCGCAATCCTTCAGGCATTCGGTCTTTCTTCTTGCAAAAGCAAGAAGGAAATAGTGGGGATAATCCAATTCGGGTCGCACGAATCCTTGAACGCCTGCAGGCTTGGGATAGAGGACGGACTTAGGAAATCGGGAATAAATCTCGACAGATACGACATTCGCCGCTTCGACAGCGATTTTCAGACGGATTTGTCGTTTCTCCAAGCTAAAGAGCTGGTTGAAAGCGGAGCGAAACTTGTAGTGGCGATAGCGACTCCGGCTGCGCTTCAGGCGGCTAAGGCTTGCGACGGGACTGGAATCCCCGTCGTCTACTGCGCCGTAACCGACAGTTCCAAGCTTGACGGATTCGATAATTGCACGGGGACGAGCGATATTCCGGATTACGAAGCGCAGATGGAGCTCATATACGAATTCATGGGTCGAAAGGACGGGTTGCGAATAGGAACCTTGATGTCCATGAACGAACCGAGCGATCTTGTGCAGCTCAAGTCGTTTAGGGAAGAAGCGGACAAATACGGCGCAAGCATAGTCGGCTTGTCCGTATTGAATCCGAACAGCATCAGGCTGCAAACGCGCTCGCTGATAACATTCGGCGTGGATTGCATGATGAATCTTCTCGACAGCTCCGTAGTCAGCAGGCTCGACGCCATTCTGGATGTTGCCGATGCAGCAGGAATACCTGTTTTCGGGAGCGATGTCGAACAGGTGGAGTCCGGTTGCCTCGCTTCGGCATCTCTTGATTATCATTCGGTCGGGGAGTGCGCGGGAGAGCAGGCGGCGAAGATATTGAAGGGTTGCAAAGTCTCGGAAGTGCCCCATAGAATCATCGAAAAGCAATCGAAACCGTATTACAATTCCGGAAAGTTCGAAAGCTTTGATCCTGCTTCGGTTTCGTTCCCCGGTTCGATTCGGGTGATAGAGGATGTTTGCGGACTCGCCTTGTAAGAAAACGGCCGATATGTATAATTGACGATGATGGATCAAGATAGAAATGTTTATGTGATCGGCCACAAGAATCCTGATATGGATTCGATATGCGCTGCGATTGCTTACGCAAGGTTCAAGAACCTGACGGATAAGAAGAGGAATTATGTCGCAGCAAGGTGCGGTCATTTGAACAACCAATGCACGAATTATCTTCAAGCGTTTTCAATAGAGAAGCCGCTTTACATGACCGATGCTTTCGTGCATGTTGACGATGTGTTCGTCAATACGGATGTGATGCTTCGCCAGACGGATCCAATATATAAGCTGGTGAGCATTTTCGAGGACGAGAAATACGAATACAGCGTCATTCCCGTATTCAAAGACAGCAAGTTCAGGACCTTGTTGACCAAGGAATCCATAGCTTCGTATTTTCTCAAGGTGAGCAATGCCAAGAAAAGGGAGGAGATTTTCTTCAGCCAATCCTCGTGGGAGGAGGGCATCGGAGGGCATTTTCTCAAAAAAGGCGAATCGGACGAAAGCTTCAAGGCGCTCATTATGATAGGCTGCATGGAGCGATCTGAGGTCGTAAGCAGGATTCGAAGCGTCAAGAAGAACGGCAGGAAGATAGTTTTCATAACCGGAAACAGGATCGACACCATCAACCTTGCGATAAAGGAGAAAGTCGATGCCGTGATAGTGACGGGGATAAGCAAAAGCGATGAGGCGAAAATCAAATGCGAAGGCTTCAAGGGTCCGATATTCATAAGCGGCGGCGATACCTCGCAGACCATAAGGCTTCTCAGGCTGTGCCAGAACGTTTCGCTGCTGCATGATGAGGTTTTTCCTTCCGTAAAACGCAAGACGCTTTTCGAGGAAGCCAAGACGATGCTGCTCTCCAAGGGTCTCAAGGCTTTGGCTGTCGAAGACGAGGACGGAAGTTTCGTCGGTTTCCTGACCAGGAGGAATTTTCTATTTAAGCCCAAGAGGAGCTTCATTCTGGTCGATCATAACGAGCATGATCAATGCATCGATGGAATAGATGAGGCTGAAATCAGGGAAATCGTAGATCATCACAGGTTCAACAGCGAGAAAACGACCGCTCCGATTTTCATAAATGCGGAACCGGTCGGTTCTACATGCACTATAGTTTGGGAGCTGTATAAGAGAAGGCATGTCAGGATAGACAAGGAAACCGCTACCATTCTATTGGGAGGGCTGGTTTCGGATACCGTATTCCTTAAAAGCCCGACGGCTACCTCGATAGACAAGAGGGCGTATCAGGAATTGCTAGGCATATCCGGTCTGACAGAGGAGAAGCTCAGCAGCGTGATATACTCCAATTATCGGAAGTTCGAGGATCTCGATAGCGATAGGGCTGTGTCGTCGGATTTCAAGATATATACGGAGAAGGGTATCAAATTCGGTATCGGGCAGGTTGAGGTGGTGGGCATGCCTGATGTGATGGGCAACCCTAAAGTCCAAGAACTGCTTCAATCCCTTGAAAAGATAAGGGATTTTCAATTCCTTTCCTTCGCAATGCTTATGGTATCGGACGCCCAGACGGCATCGTCCGTTCTGGTTTCCACGAAAACGAGGATTACGGAAAATCTGCAATACGCCAAAATACGCGACGGCGTTTACGACATGCCTGGCGTGATTTCCAGGAAAAAGCAGCTTCTTCCCGAACTTTTGCGAGCATTAGCGGAATAGCCTTTGCACCATATCGAAACTTAGTAGTTGTTTATAGAAACTTCGGATAAAATGTTTGAATAATGCTTTGAATAGGAGGATTGATATGATAAAAGTTGCCAAATTCGGAGGAACGTCGCTTGCGGATTCGACGCAAATACGCAAGGTTGCGGGCATAATCGCCAAAAGCGATCCTGCGGTAGTGGTGGTTTCGGCTCCTGGAAAAAGATTTCCATCGGATATCAAGATTACCGATATCCTGCTTGATTACGCTAAGACGCATGACAAATCGCTTGTAGATGCTTTTGCGGAGAGGGTCATCGCAATTGAAAAGGACCTTTCGATTTCATCCAGAGCTTCCGATTACATAAAGGAGAATTATGCCGAATGGAAGACTGCCGACGAGGCGGCGTCTCGCGGAGAATACGTTTCCGGATTGATCGTGAGCGAATACGTGAAGCGCGATTTTTTAGATCCGTTCGACTATATCGAGATAAGCGATGATTCGCTCACGGTATGCGATGCCACCTACGGTGCTTTGGCAAAAGCAATAGATCCTAACAAAAAATATGTCATGCCGGGGTTTTACGGAAAAGGTTCTGATGGAAAAATCAAGACTTTCACGCGCGGAGGGAGTGATACGACAGGTTCCGTGGTTGCTAGAGCGATCAAGGCGGATGTCTATGAGAATTACACCGATGTGTCCGGAGTTTTCAATGCCAATCCCAAGCTTATCGAAAAGGCCATGCCGATTAGCGAGCTTTCGTATGCGGCGCTGCGTTCGTTGGCGGAAAACGGAACCGAAGTGTTCTGCTTCAGCGCAATACGTCCGGTCGAGAATCTGATTCCCATCCATGTCTTAAATACCAACAAGCCCGAAGAGCTGGGCACGAAAATCGTCAACAACGATTCCATACGTCCAGAAGACGCTTCCAAACCCGTAGCTTTGACCAAGAACGGAAACGATGTAGTCGTCGTGTGCTGCGACGGAACGGCGAAGAATCTGGGTGCGTGCGATATCGCATCCCAATTCGACAGGATTTTCGGATAATCGGCTGCAATTGAATTATGTTTTCGTTCGTTTGGCCTGTGGCCTTGATTGTAGTTTCAAACGTGTTTTACCAAGTGTGCGCGAAATCAGCGCCTGAAGGGATGGATTCGTTTGCAATGCTCGTCATCACTTATGTTTCCGGAGCCGTCCTTTCCATAGCCATGTATTTCATTCTGAACAAGGGCGGCGACTTGCTTGCCGAGTTCAAGAAAACGAATATCACGCCGTTCGCATGGGGATTGGTTCTCATAGGCTTGGAAGTGGGTAGCATCTATGCATACAAGGCTGGTTGGAAGATAAGCGTGATGCAAATCGTCCAAGTATCCTTTTTAGCTGTGGCTTTGATTTTCGTCGGCTATTTCGCCTACAAGGAGAAGATAACATGGAATAAAATCGCAGGCATGGTTGTCTGCCTCATCGGTCTAGGGCTTGTGAATTGGAAATGATGGTGCTGCCCTTTGATGCTTGGCGGCTTTATCGCTGGCTTTGCTTTATCACGCGCCTGCGTTCGATTTTGCAAAAAAAGCCAAAGAGTATATAATTATGAAGTTGTGTTGGAATCCGTATTGCTTTCAAGGTTTAAAGACAATCAAAAGAACTTTTTGAAAGCCGATTGAAAGCATCTCGATGAAGTTCGATGGGATTTCCAAAACTTAGAATATTAGATTATAAAAACAAAAAAGAGGTATATGCAATGGCAAAGCAATTGTTGTTTTCAGAAGAGGCCAGAAAGGCGCTTGTCAAGGGCGTTGAGAAGATTTCAAAGGCTGTCATGGTCACGCTCGGTCCGAAAGGGAGGACTGTGCTTTTGGATAAGAAATACGGTGCCCCGACAATCACTAAGGACGGAGTGACCGTCGCACGCGAGATCGAGCTTGAGGACCCGTATGAGAATATGGGAGCGCAGCTGCTTAGGGAAGTCGCTTCCAAGACCAACGACATAGCCGGCGATGGAACCACGACGGCGACCGTTTTGGCATGGTCGATAATAAGGGAAGGCATGAAAGGCGTTTCATCCGGCGTGAACCCTATGGATTTGAGGAAGGGGATCGACAAAGCCGTCGAGGACACCATTGCCGAGCTGAAGAAGGTTTCGAAGCAGGTCAAGGACAAGTCCGACATCACTTCGGTCGCTTCCATTTCCGCGAATAACGACAGGTTGATCGGCGAGGAGATCGCAGGAGCGATGGACAAGGTCGGCAAAGACGGCGTCATAACGATAGAGGAGTCCAAGACGATTGAGACCACTACCGATTATGTCGAGGGGATGCAGTTCGACAGAGGCTATCTCAGCGCGTATTTCTGCACGAACAGGGATAGCATGGAGTGCGCCTTGTCAGATCCGTACATCCTGATTCATGACAAGAAGATCTCCAGCATGAAGGAATTGCTTCCGCTTCTCGAAAAGGTTGCTGAGACTGGAAAGCCGTTGCTCATAATCGCGGAGGATGTCGATGGCGAAGCTCTTACGACATTGGTCATCAACACGGTTCGCGGAACGTTGAACACGGTGGCGGTCAAGGCGCCTGGATTCGGCGATAGAAGGAAGGCAATGCTTGAGGATATAGCGATCCTCACAGGCGGAACCCTTATTTCCGAGGAACTCGGCATGACTTTGGAGAACGCCACAATCGATAATCTCGGCAAGGCCAAGAGCGTGAAAGTCGATAAGGACAATACGACGATAATCAATGGCGCCGGGAAGCCTGCCGATATCAAGGACAGGGTCGGCGAGATAAAGAAGCAGATCGAGAAGACGACTAGCGATTATGACAAGGAGAAGCTTCAGGAGAGGCTTGCGAAGCTTGCCGGAGGCGTTGCCGTCATAAATGTCGGCGCCGCTACGGAGGTCGAACTCAAGGAAAAGAAGGATAGAGTCGAAGACGCGCTTAATGCGACGAGGGCGGCTATTGCCGAAGGCATAATCCCCGGCGGTGGCGTTGCTCTTTGCCAGGCTGTCAAGGCATTGAGGAAAAAGGATCTCTCCGCTCTTAACGACGACGAGAGGACAGGATACAACATAATCGTCCGCGCTATCGAGGAACCGATAAGGCAGATTGCCGAGAATGCGGGCGTTGACGGCGCTGTGATTGCCGAGAAGTGCAAGACAGGCAAAAACGGGTCCGGCTATGATGCCGCTAAGAACGTCTGGGTTGAAGATATGATGAAGGAGGGTATCATAGATCCTGTGAAGGTCACGAGGATCGCGCTTGAGAAGGCTGCTTCCATTGCAGAGCTCATCATCTCGTCCGAATGCGCCGTGACGGATATTCCTGCTCCGGAACCTGCTCCTGCCGGCAATCCGGGAATGGGTGGCGGAATGGGAATGATGTGATGATTCCTGATGTTAGGTTAAGGTAAAGATTGATATGGGCGCAGGGGCTATGCGATTCTATTCGTTCGGTTCTTGCGCCTTTTTTTTGAGGGTGTTTCTAAGAACTTCAGAATCCGATTTCGCCTGATGCCTTTCGGGTCTGAAAACCGCCGGAAACCAGCAAAGGACGACAGTATTCCGCTGTCTTTCGGCAATTTTCCGCCTCCGAATCCACATGCGCTCTCTGGACAGCAGGTTTTTAGAATCACCCTCGAGTAAGGGATTGTATGAGCACGATTAGACCTCAGAAGCTCAGGATCGTATCAGGACCTGGAAGCGAATATTTCACTGGAAGGATTGTCGATTGTCTTGGAAGGCTTTACAAGTCGAGATTTAAAAGGGTTTCCGAGGCGGTTATGTGGAAATATTCCATGAGCGAGAAGGATGTTCTCGAGAAGCTTTCCCTGGTGGATGACATAAGCTCCAAGGAGATTCCGGATCCAGAATGCATGCCAAGCTACGTCGTTCCGAATTTCATGCTTAATGTGAAATATACGAAATTTAAGAATGGGGAGGTTAAAGCGGAAATACTCGAATCCGTCAGGGGCGCTCATGTGTATGTCGTTTACGACGTGTCGAACACGGGAAGAGTGCTCAGGCTCAACTTGAACGATCCGAACAGCGACACTTCCGCATTTACGGTAAACGATCATTTGATGATGATCTTCACCATTGTTCAGGCGCTGACGCTATCGGGAGCGGAAACCGTGACTTTGGTTCTGCCTACTTATCCGTATGCCAGGCAGCACAAGAAGGCGGCGAGGGAAGCGCTTACGGCGGCAATGATCATGAGGTTCTTCGAAAGTTTGCATGTCAAGCGCATAATCACGTTGGACATTCATTCGAAGGAAATCGAGAATGCTTGCGATTCCCTCCATCTTGAAAATCTTCATTCCACGTATCAGAACATAATGAAGCTTCGCGGAGTCGTCGATATAAAATCCGGCGACATAGTCGTGGTCTCTCCGGATTCGGGAGCTGTAGGAAGGAACAAATTCTATGCAACCACGTTGAATTGCCCCCTGGCTATGCTTTACAAGGAGCGCGACTATTCGATAGTCTCGAAGGATGCGAGGCATACGAATATCAAAAGCATAAAGCTTCTCGGTGATGTCAGAGACAAGGACGTGATAATCGCGGATGATATGATTTCCACAGGCGGAACCATATTGAACGCCATGAAGGAATTGAAGAAATTCGGAGCGCGAAGGATAATATGCATGGTGTCGCTGCCGTTTTTCGACGGCAATGCCGTTGAAGAATTCGAGAAATGCTACA
>CAMOXM010000050.1:0-9792 GCA_946629155.1 uncultured Spirochaetaceae bacterium
GATTCCGAACGCCAAAGATTATACTTCAGATGATGCTTTATTCTTCCCGCATTGCACATGCCGCTTGATGAAATTATGACGCATGGATCCGGAAACCCGTTTATCTTTTGCGATTCCTCCTGCGTTTCCGCAATCAGGAGCGTCGGAAAATGCAATATGTTCTCGCCATTAGCCACTAGCCGTGAAGATTCGCTATCATAGCATTCTACAGACGATGCGGAAAAAATATCGGTTGCCTTTATGCCTAGCGGACTATCTATGAATGTGGGAACCTTATACGGAAGAAGCTTTTTCTTGTGTATCATATAAAGAAGATACAATATTTCCTGCGTCCTGCCGACAGCAAAGGCCGGAATCACTAGATTGCCGCCTCTCGAAAAAGTCCTGTCAATTATCTCGGCAAGTTTTTTTGCGCGATCAAGGCTTGACAATCGCGAGCTGTCCTCCGAATGAAACTTATCCCCATAAGTGCTTTCGCATAAGACATAGTCAGCTTCTTCAATAATCGTCGGATTCTTTATGATTGGCTGATTCTTGTTCCCTATATCACCGGAAAAAACGATTTTCTTCTCCACGCCGCCTTCCTTCAGCCATACTTCGATGTGCGCAGAGCCGAGAAGATGCCCTGCATCGCGGAACCTAACGGAAACGGATGGCGCAAGCTTCTTGACCTTGTCGTAGGGGATGCTAACAAATCTCTTAGAGCATTTTGCCGCATCTATCGTATCGTAAAGAGGCTTGTACGCCTTTCCGGAGCCTCGTTTCGCCTTCTTATAACCCCATTCCGCTTCCATTTCCTGAATATGAGCCGAATCCAGCAACATGATGTCGGAAAGCTTTCTAGTTGCGGAAGTGCAATAGATTTTTCCCGAAAACCCGCATTTGAGCAAAAGCGGCAGTCTTCCGGAATGGTCTATATGCGCATGCGTCAGCAAAACAAACGAAATGTCAGACGGATTGAAAGGAAACGAATCGCGCTCGAACAGGTTCTCGTCGCTGCCTTGGAACATTCCGCAATCGACAAGAAATCTCGTGTCCGCGCACTCGACCAGATAACATGACCCGGTAACCGTCCGAGCCGCGCCGCAAAAAGTTATTCTCATATCAGCAACCTATCAAGGATCATCCTTTGTCTTTTGAATTCCTGAATATCACGCTCCGTCTTTTTCAAAAAGGTGTGAATCTTGTCGAAATTATCGTTGGAAATCTCTATGCCCGGCGCATATTTCGCTATTATGCCCTCTACTGTCGATTTAATCATCGCGGATAAGCCCGGCACGGATTCGCCCAAAGAAACGGGGTATCCTATCGATGCGGCGTTTGAATCGCTGTAATCGACATTATTTGAATTATTTGAGTCATCGGAAGCAGATGCGTCGCCGGAGAACCAATCATCCCAGTCATCATTCATATCTCCCATATCATAATAGTCTTCGCCGTATTGCATGTAATCATCATCATAGCTGTAGTCGTCACCGGCTCCCGCTTCGCCTGCATATGCAAAATACGACAGCAGACTTTCGATCGTTCCCAATATGTCCTCGCCTATGGATATTCCGCTTACGTCAAGCTCCAAAAGCGTTTCATCCCCTCTTTTAACAAACCAGGGAAGAAACGTTATCGAGCAATTCGTGCTTGCGGCGCTTTGCGAAAACATGCTGTTCCCGAAAAGCTCATCGATCAACTCCGAAACGTTCACCGCCACGGTGAAATCGATGGGCATGTCCTTTCCATCGTTCCTAACAGGTCTTTTGTCGGAAATGGTGATATTTTGCGCCTTGATGATTTTTCTCCAAGAAGCCACCTTGTCGAAAACCGTGACAAGCTTTGCAAAATCATCATAGGATTGCATAAGCGAAAGCTCGGTAATATAATACTCTCCGCCATTCACCGGCCCTTTGGAATCCGATTCCACAGGTTTGAAATCGTACCTGACAACTTTATCCTCTTCGCTGAAATATGCCGATATCTCCACTTGCTTCATCTTTCTCGGAGCCTCTTCATCGTCATCCTCATTGAAATTGTAATCAATCACGATGCCGCTCAATTTCTCCGATGCGAAAGCCGAATAAGCGAAAATGAACAATAGCAAAATCAGAATGATTGTTATTTTGTTTTTCATACTCTTGTTTGCATTTGCCCCTATATTGTTTATATGCTTCTATTATGCTTTGAAAACTCAAAAAATACAATTTAGCTTACAACGGCGAGCACCTACGGGCGATACGAACGGAGAACGCCATGCGGCTGCGCCGGCGAGCCTTCAGAACGAATGCTCGCGCGAACACGGCGGACAAAGGGGCGGAGAGGGAGAGCCCGGACGGAGGCGCGGGGAAACCGGAGAAAGCCCTTTCGCGGGCGACGCAAGCGCTTTCCATTCCCGCTCCGGCGGCAGACGGTTCCGCAGCGGATTGCATCACAATAAGCACGCAGCCGCACGGCCATGGGCGAAGCGACTACATTCCGCAGAAATGATACGAACGCAACCTGGAGCGCGGCCGTACGGCGAGGCCTTGCGCCGCAATGGCTCGCGGCGGAGGCGCCTCGGAAGCCCGAAGGAGAGCGAGCCCGAAAGGAAGCCGAAGGAAACGAACGGACGCTCCGTGGCATGCTCACGCAAGCGCACGCTCCCAAGCGGGCTGCCGCAGCGAATCCGTGCAGGGATTGCACGGGCAATCCCTGCACGGACGCGTCGGAGCCACGACGGAGCAACTACATTCGCAGGAATGATAAACCGTCCAATCGGCTTCAAGCGCCGAGCCATTGAATAATTATGGAAAAACCACTAACATAAATAGCAATTTTAAAAATCCAAAAAAACAAGCAGGTGACAACATGAAAAGAACAATAGCCGCCATCGTCGCAACGATGGCTATCGTCGCATTCGCATCATGTGCAAAGAACAAGTCGGGTTCGACAAGCTCGAAATCGGGAACAATCAAAATCGGAATTTCTAAGATACTGGCGCACCCCGCCCTCGACGCTTCAGAACAAGGTATAAAGGATTACCTCAAGCAGAAAGGCATTGATGCCGACATAGACGTGCAGAACGCAAACGGAGACGTGGCGGTAAGCGCGCAGATTGCACAGAAGTTCAAAGCTGACGGCAAGCAAGTGGTGGTCGGAATCGCCACCCCCACTGCGCAAGCGCTTGTTCAGACTTTCCCCGCATCATCGAATGTGCCGATCGTATTCGCAGCAGTCACGGATCCTGTGGAGGCCGGTTTGGTGAACTCATGGAGCGGAGACGCTTCAAGCAACGTATGCGGAGTTTCGGATATAACGCCTGTTGAAGAGCAAATAAAGGTCTTCAGCGCAATCACAGGCGCAAAAACCATAGGAAACATCTATGCCAGCGGCGAATCGAACAGCATAGTTCTCAAGAATATGATAGAGGCGGCATGCAAGAAGTTCGGGCTGAAATTGGTTGACGCATCCGTTTCCAACACTGCAGAGGTAAAGACTGCTATGCAATCCATAATAAACCGCGTCGATGCGATCTATATCGCTCCCGACAACACCGTAAACAGCGCTTTGGCAGCTGTCAGCGAAGTTGCGGCGGCAAACAGAAAGCCCTTCTTCTGCGCTGACCCGACCAATACGGACAATCTCGAAAGTCTTATCGGATGGGGCTTCGACTACTACAGCATCGGCCTTGAAGCAGGCGCGATGATAGAAAAGATCCTGAACGGAGCCAATGCCGGAAGTCTCGGAAGCGTCAAGCTCACCGATCCCGCCAAATTCGAACTTCACATAAATCTCGATAATGCGAAGAAACTCGGCATAAGCATTCCGGACGAGCTTGTGAAAAATGCAACCGTTGTGATAGAAAACGGAAAAGTCAGCAAAAAGAAGTGATAGCCGTATGATCGAAGGCATATTTGTTGACGGATTGATTTTCTCGATCATGGTTCTGGGGATTCTGATTTCATTCAGGATCCTCGATTTGGCCGACCTCACGTGCGACGGATCAATCGTTACAGGCGCTGCTACGGCGGCAGTGGCGATAATAGGCGGATTTCCGATTTTCATAGCCCTCGTCTTGTCGTTCGCCGCGGGCGTTTTATGCGGCGTGATAACAGCGCTCATTCATACCAAATTCAAGATTCCGGGATTGCTTGCTGGAATATTGACGATGACGATGCTATACAGCGTGAACCTCAGAATCCTCGGCAATAAGGCGAACCTGCCATTGCTTAGAATACACACTGTTTACACGAATATGGCGAGAATCCTCTCATTCCTGCCTTCTCCAATCGCATCGCTGCTGATAACGCTCCTTATAACCGCAATAGTGAAAGTGGCAATGGATTTGTTCTTCAGGTGCGATCTCGGCATCTGCATAGGCGCAATGGGCGGAAACGAACAAACCGTGATAAGCATGGGTTTGAACCCTACCGTTTTGAAAATAATCGGACTTGGCCTTTCCAATGGCCTGATAGGCCTCTCCGGAGGGCTTTTAGCCCAATACCAAGGATTTGCCGATGTGAATTTGGGGCAAGGAATGGTGGTTCAAGGCCTCGCTGCCATTATGATCGGCGAGTTCGTTTTCTCATCGAATAAGATATCATTGATAACCCTTCGCGCTATAATCGGAGCCGTGATATACAAGGCATTGCTTTTCTTCGGCAGAAAATACGGCTATCTCATAGGAATAACGCCGAACGACTTCAAACTGCTCACGGGCCTAATGGTCATATTGTCGCTTGCTGTCGCCAAACTCAAATCCATGCAGGACAACACGAGAGCAAGGCACAAGGTTCTTCAAGGTTTCTCCCTTAAAAAGCCAAGCGAGGTGAGATGATGCTTACGATAAAAAATCTCATTAAGGTATTCTATCCTGGAACCGTCAATGAAACGAAAGCCATAAACGGCATAAATCTGCATATAGAAAAGGGCGATGTCGTAAGCCTCATCGGAAGCAATGGAAGCGGAAAAAGCTCGCTTTTCAATCTGATAAGCGGAACATTTCCGGTAACAAGCGGTCAGATAATCCTTGATGGCACCGATGTGACAGGAATGAGCGAACATAAAAGGGCCATGCTTATCGGCCGTGTGTTTCAAGATCCGACGAAAGGCACTTCCCCCACTATGAGCATTGAGGACAACCTGATCGTATCATCTGCAAAAGGCATGCGCAGTCTGAGATTCAGCCTGTATAAGAAAGGCGTTCGTGAAAAATACGAGGCTATGCTCGATAAGATCGGTCTGGGCGGAAGACTCAAGGACAATGTCGGGTTGCTCTCAGGAGGACAAAGGCAGGCGCTGACGCTCATGATGACGATGCAAACGAATCCCAAATTGCTGCTCCTCGACGAGCATACCGCTGCGTTAGACCCGCAGGCTGCCGACAGAATAATGAAAATGACCGAAGAGATAATAGAATCGCATTCCCTGACTTGCATGATGATCACGCACAATATGCAATTCGCCATCGGCTTCGGAAACAGGCTCATAATGATGAACGGCGGAAAAGTCATTTTGGATGTGAAAGGCGAGGAAAAGAAATCGCTGACCGTTCCGAAACTGATTTCGCTCTTCAAGAGCCGCGGCGGAGAGGATTTCTCCGATGATGCCGCCCTGCTGACAGACTGAGCAACGAGCTTTCGAAGCGAGTGCCATGCAACCGTCTGAACTAACAGCAAGCATCAGAGAACGCTTATTATCATTATCGGATAAGAAAAACGCTGAGTTTCAAAGAAAACTCACGCCGGGCCCTGCTGATAATACATTTTTGGGAACGCGAATGCCGGATTTAAGACAGCTTGCCAAATCGATCTCAAACACCGATGAGGCAAACGTTTTTCTGCAAACTCTGCCGCACAAATATTTCGATGAAAACATGCTTCATGCTATTCTCATATCGAAAATCAAGGACTTCAACGATTGCCTTGTCAAAATCGAAGCCTTTCTGCCCTACATAGACAATTGGGCGGTATGCGATTCGCTCTCCCCCGTTTCCTTTAAGAAACACAAGCCAGAGCTTCTTGAAGAAATACGAATATGGGTTAATTCCGAAAAAACATTTGAAATCAGATTCGGCATAAGCATACTGATGAAGCATTTCCTTGATGACGATTTCAAAAGCGAATATGTGCAAATTCCAGCAGCAATCAAATCGGAAGAATATTACGTCAACATGATAATCGCATGGTTCTACGCCACAGCCCTTGCCAAGCGATGGGACAGCGCCATTCCTATTCTGACAAGCAAGCGCCTGGCTGCATGGACGCACAACAAGACAATTCAGAAAGCCTGCGAAAGCTTCAGAATAACGCCTGCGCAGAAAGAATATCTCAAGACACTGAAGTATTAGAGACTTTCACAATTCATCATTGATGCTACTAAATCCTATTGAGTAAGAATGCAATTCTCGCAAAGTTAGTCAATAGAATTTGGTTTTTTCAGTGTTTCAGCGAATTATATTTATGAGAATTGCAATTCTATCGTTTTTTAGCAATAGCAAATCGAAATAGATTTCATAGCCAATCGATTCAAAGAAAAACTCTACATACAATCAGCATGGTCTATTGCTGATGCCGCCAAAGACAAGCAGGAGAAGCGACCGCTGCAGAATGCAAAGGATTCCTTCAAAAAGATAATCATCACCAGAGACGATATAAAGCCTAAAACCGACGACAACGGAATCATCGCAATAAGCCTGAAAGACTTCCTCCTCGAAGATGATATATTGAAAACCATATGATGCCCGTCGAGGAAATCGGCAATACTTTGTGTATTTCCGATTTCCGAGATTGGCATAATGGTTCGGAAGGGCGAGCGGCATAAACGATCACGTTCAGAAGCAGAAGACCAACTACGATTAAAAGAAATAACTCAGGAGGTCGCCCTGAAATTATTTTCAAAATGATGCGAAGCGATTCCGAATCAGGATGCCCGTCGAGGAAATCGGCAATACTTTGTGTATTTCCGATTTCCGAGATTGGCATAATGGTTCGGAAGGGCGAGCAGCATGAAGAAAAGAATTTCAGGGCGACCTCCAAACAAAAAAGCCGCAGCGATATTGATTCGAAACAATACCGCCACGGCTATTTATCGGAAGGGAGGGGGCGCCCCCAAAAAGCGAGACGCCCCGAATCAGATTGCGGATTTATCTCCTACGGCAAGTGAATTCATAGCCGCGCCACCAGATGCGACATCATGGAAAAATCGAGACTGCATTGCAATAGCTTCTATTTTTCTGCTCACAGAACCAACGACTTCTTTTCTGATGAAATCCAGACATCCATTGATTATGCCTATTCTTGCCATAAACCCGTTCCTCCTTGCTCACTTTGTTTTCTTGTAGTTGCCTTATGTATAAGCAATAAAGATTAAAATGTCAAATATTCGCAAAGATTTTTCGGAAATTTCCAGCCCCCCCCTTGAAATCATAGGGTTTTAAGTTGACAGGGATGACAATCACTTCGTCAAAAGAAACCTGCTGAAGTGCGCCATTGCGAACTCCAAATATCCATAGCTTGGCGAAAACAAACAAAACAATCAACCCTCCCATATTATTCAAAGAGTAGTTTCCTTTCTGGTGTATTTGATATTCGGCAACGTTTTAAGAAAGCCATCCAGCTCCTCTCTCGTATCGAAGAACTTGATTCTGCCATCCTTGAACTTGAACGCATAGGACTTATTTTTTCCTTCGGCTTCCCATGCAACTTCCGATGCACCGCTCTCTCCTCGAGATGTTCTAACACCAGAAAAATAGGGAAGCCAATTATCGCCGTGACTATTATCTCCAGCATATCACTTCACCTCCATCGATATTCCGCCATTGACTTCCGTAGTCGTCGTCGCTGCCTTATAGGCTTCGAGCCTTTTCTATCCACCCTTTGCAACTGACACGGCTTCTTGAGCGTTATGGAAATCGAGCCGTCCGCACTCTCTGCTTTGTCTATACCGTTATCCGGCATATAGCGGTAGGACTTATCTTTGACGGCATCTCTTCATCTTCTTCATCTTGACTTTCCTATTCGCTTCAACCACAAGAGCAAAACATACTTTCACCCCATTCAGACTACCTCGAATAACCTGAATATTTCCGCATCCAATACCCTCTTTTCTGACATATTCACCAAAGACAACTCACCATCTCAATTATCCGAAAAACCATTGATTAGGTTTGAGATATTCCGACGCAAGACCTTGCTCTCGATAATGAAAAAGGCTCCCCTTATTCTCCGAAGCTTCATAGCTGGAACTCTTTCGGAAAAACAGAGAAGCCTTATGTCTGCCGCTCCTCACGGCAAATCAAACGCTTCAGAGGTTATTTATAGACCTCTCCGGCGATTTAGAATCCCATATCGCACATGGCATCGGCGACTTTCTTGAAACCGGCGATGTTAGCGCCCTTCACATAGTTTATGTACTTGCCTTCCTTGCCATTCTCAACGCAAGCCTTGTGGATATTGACCATTATATCCTTAAGCTTCTTATCGACTTCCTCAGCGCTCCATGAATACTTCATGCTGTTCTGGGACATTTCAAGCCCGGAAACCGAGACGCCTCCGGCATTCGCAGCCTTTCCGGGAGCAAACGGAATTTTCTTGTCGATGAAGAAATCAACGGCATCGGACGTGCAACCCATGTTGGAGGTCTCGACGACATACTTGACGCCATTGGCGACAAGCTGCTTCGCATCTTCGATGTTAAGCTCATTCTGGCATGCGCATGGAATGGCGATATCCACTTTCCTTTCCCACGGCTTCCTGCCCTTGAAGAATTGCACGTTCTTGAACTTCTTGGCATACGGCTCGACGATGTTCTGGTTGGATGCCCTCAATTCAAGCATGTATTTGATCTTCTCACCCGATACGCCCTCTTCGTCGAAAATGTAGCCGTCAGGACCGGAAATCGTTACGACTCTCGCTCCGAGCTCGTCGGCTTTAAGAACCGCGCCCCATGCGACGTTTCCGAAGCCGGATATGGCAACGGTCTTGCCCTTTATAGAGTCGTTGTTCAGATTAAGCATCGCTTCTGCGAAATACAAGGAACCGAAACCCGTGGCCTCAGGCCTGATAAGCGAACCGCCGCAAGGGAGGCTCTTGCCCGTAAGAACGCCGACGTGCTCGGATGTCAATCTCTTCCATTCTCCGAACATGAAACCGACCTCGCGCCCGCCGACGCCCATATCACCTGCGGGAACATCGACCTCCGGACCTATATATCTGAAGAGACACCTCATGAATGCCTGGCAGAACCTTCTTATCTCGCCTTCAGATTTGCCCGTCGGATCAAAATCAGAACCGCCTTTAGCGCCGCCCATAGGAAGAGAAGTGAGGCTGTTCTTGAAAATTTGCTCGAAACCCAAGAACTTCAAAGTGCCGAGCGTTACGTTCTTCTGAAATCTTATACCGCCTTTATAAGGACCGATCGCATTGTTGAACTGCACTCTCCAACCCTTGTTCACCTGGACCTGATGATTATCGTCTTCCCATTCCACTCTGAACTCATGAATGACATTCGGTTCGACGATTCTGTCGAGAATCTTGTTCTTGAGATACTTCTCGTTTGAGTTCACAACGTCTATTACGGAAGCAACGACCTCCCTTGCCGCCTGAATGAATTCGGGCTGCGCAGGATTCTTCCTTTCCAGCTCTTTCATGAACTCATCTAATTTGTACATTTTGCCCTCCAAGCAAACCCCCGCAAAAACGCCTCAAGCAGCTTGGTAATCGCCCGCCGCCTATAGCAGTCGATGCGAGTTGTATTGAATTGATTATAGCACGAAAACAAGCAAAAAGCAACCTAATACACAATGGCGAGCACCTGCGGGCGAGA
>CAMOXM010000051.1:0-9692 GCA_946629155.1 uncultured Spirochaetaceae bacterium
GGTGGTGCGCATCAAAAAGGCGGATTAGCAAGCCATAACAGCAACGCTGCGATTTTTTTGTGGCATAAGGGCGCTTTTAAAAACCTCAGAGCACTATTTCGCCTGATGCCTTTCGGGTCTGAAAACTGCCGGAAATCCACATGCGCTCCCTGGACAGCAGGTTTTTAGAAGTGCCCATAATAAGGAAAATGGGCAGTCTTGGATTTCCGCGAAGAAGATTTTGTTCGCGGCATCCGGCACTGACTGCTCGGTTAAAAACATTCTTTCTGCCTCCGGTCTCAGCAACTCCGCGCTGCAGGTCTATAAATCGGCTCTTGTAAAAAAGGCATCCTGAGCGATGCTGTCAGGGGACAGGCTTTCGTTCGTCCTTCTGCGTTTCAAGGAGTTCGTTCGATTTCAGGCTAACTTCAGAGAATAGAGGAGTTTTTTTAGAAGCGCCCTTATGATTTTTTGAGGTCGTTTTTCGTGCCGGAAGCATTTGGCTCGTCGTCGCTTCTCCTCGAAATCGACTTCTTCCAATCTTCTATCCATTGAAGCCTTGCCTTGATTTTCGCTTCGGTTCCTTCCTCGGATGGCTTGTAATATTTTTTGCCGGCAAGGGAATCCGGAAGACATTGCAGATCGGCTATGTGGTGTTCGAAATCATGGGCGTATTTGTAGTCTTTGCCGTATTCGAGGCTTTTCATAAGCCCCGTCGGAGCATTGCGTATGGATAGCGGGACAGGTTCGGCCAAATGCTCCAGCGCATCTTTTTTCGCCATCATATATGCCACATCGGCCGAATTGGATTTCGGGGCTACGGAAAGGTATATTACGGTTTGCGCCAAGTGAACGCTGCATTCGGGCATTCCCAGAAAATGGCAGGCTTGATATGACGCTACGGCCATTTCCATCGCCTTCGGGTCTGCCAGTCCTACGTACTCGCTTGCGAAACGGATCACGCGCCGCGCCACATATAGCGGATCTTCGCCTGCTTCGAGCATCCTTGCGAGCCAATAGACAGCGGCGTCGGGATCCGAATTGCGCATGGATTTGTGCAGGGCGGAAATGAGATTGTAATGCTCTTCGCCTGTTTTGTCGTAGAGAAGCGATTTGCGCGAGGTGCATTGCTCGATATTTTCCGGCGTGATGGTGGTTTTGCCGTCGATTTCCTCGCTGTTCAGGATTGCCATTTCAAGTGTAGTGAGGGCTGATCTCGCATCCCCGTTGGAGAATTCGGCGATGGCGTGAAGCAGATCGTCGCCTGCTTCGACGTTCTTATCGCCGAACCCTCGCTTGTCCTCGATGGCCCGCTTGAGCAGGACGAATATGTCGTTTTCGTCCAACGGCTTCAGGACGAACACCTTGCAGCGGGATAGGAGCGCGCCGTTCACTTCGAAGGACGGGTTTTCGGTGGTTGCGCCGATGAGTATTATGCTTCCTTTTTCCACATAAGGGAGAAAGGCATCTTGCTGGGATTTGTTGAAGCGGTGTATTTCGTCTATGAAGAGAATCGTTTTGCGTCCGAAAGCCTTGGCTTCTTCGGCTTGGTGCATGACTTCCCTTATTTCCTTTATTCCGCTCGTTACGGCGGAGAAAGTTATGAAGCGCGAGTTCGTCGTGTTCGCTATCACTCTGGCTATGGATGTTTTGCCGACTCCAGGAGGTCCCCAGAAGATCATGGACGGGACGATGTCCTTTTCGATGAGGTTTCTGAGTACTTTGCCTTTGGCTATCAGATGCGATTGACCTGCGATTTCCTCCAGCTTTCTCGGCCGAAGGCGTTCTGCCAATGGCGCCCCCTCGTTCCCGGCAGCATTTGTGAAAAGGTTTTCGTTATCGTTCTGAAATGCCATTCGATAATTAATTGATATTGGAGATGATTTGTCAAGAATGAATTGAAATCTTGCAGAGTGAGTTCCAACAGCATGCTTACTATTTTAGGGCACTTCTAAAAACCTCAGAGCCCGATTTCGCCTGATGATTTCATTTGCCTCTCTTTGTATTTAATTTCCAAACCATATAGACTAAAGATACTTCTAAAAGGGCTTTCGAGGATATTGAGGGCGTTTCTAAAAACCTCAGAGTCCGAATCCGCCAGATGCCCTTCCGGCCGAAAAGCCGGCGTAAAGCCTCGAAATACGGCAGTATTCCTACGTTTTCCGCCAGATTTTCGTCTCGAAAATCCACAGGCTTCTTCGAACAGCAGGTTTTTAGAAGCGCTCTTGAAACAAGGAGAGGAAAAACATGATAGATCCGCATGTTCATCTGAGAGATTGGGGTCAAAGCCAGGCCGACACGATAGCGCACGCCCTGCGCATTGCCGAAAAATGCGGATTCACGCATCTGTTCGACATGCCGAATACTGTGCCGGAAACCGTTACCAGCTTGGAGGCTTTCAAAAAACGCATTAGAACTGCCGATGAAGCAGGTGTCCATGGAATAGAATACCACACCTACATTGGACTGACAGGAGAAGAGGGTCAGATTTTCGATGCCATGGGAATATGTCAGGACTTTTTCCCGAAGGCTATAGGGCTGAAGTTGTTCTTGGGACCGAGTACGGGCAATTTAGAAGTTTGCAACGAGGATGCGCTTGCAAGGATATTCGAAGCTCTGTCGAACAGGAAATACAAGGGCGTTCTGGCTGTTCATTGCGAGGATAAGCGGTATTTCAGACCGGCGCTATACGATGCTTCGGATTTTTCGACGCATTCCATCGCTCGTCCGCCGGAAAGCGAATGGAGATCTGTTGAGGCTGTGATCGGGTTTGCATCCAAGAATGGATTCGAAGGGGTTTTGCATATAGCTCATGTTTCGTGCGCCCAATCCGTGAAAATCATAAAGGAGAAGAGAAAAGCCTTGCCGAAAATGAGAATCACATTCGGGGTGACGCCTCATCATGCGCTTCTGACTTGCGAAGATGCAAAGGACGGAAAAAGGCTTTTGAAGGTGAACCCGCCCCTTCGAAGCTCTGAAGATAGGAGAGTCGTGTTTGAAAGCCTTCTGGACGGGACTGCGGATTGGATTGAAAGCGACCATGCTCCTCATACTCTGGCGGATAAGGCCAAGGGCGCATCGGGAATTCCGGGCTTTGCCGGCTTTCTGCATCTCATCGCAACGCTTCGCAAAGCGGGAATAACGCGCAAACGGTTGGAAGAGCTGGTCTGTACCAATGCCGCAAAAACATTTGGAATTTCAACGAGCGAACGAGATATTCAGATTCCAGAGGATTGCGCTACGCTTTGCCGTGAGGCTCAGGAAGAATATTCGGTTTCGGTTTATGATGGTTTGTGAAAATTGCCGTTTTGAAAAACTCATTAATGTAACGCGGCGACATGTTTTGCATTATTGTCAGAAATCTATCACTATATTGATAGATTTTCTTGAATTATCAAAAATCTTTCAGTATAATGATAACTATGAAAGAGCGGCCGAAATACATAAAGAGAGAAGCGTATCTGAAGAAGATACGCGGTTTTTACGACAGCGACTTGATCAAAATAATCACAGGCATCAGAAGATGTGGCAAATCAGTGTTTCTCGATAACATAATGGAAGAGATTGGAGAGCGTTCCGGAAAAATTGTCTATGTGAATTTCGAGGACAGGATTTCGAGAAACGGCATAGAGGATTCCTCGCGTCTTATAGAATACGTCATGGACTCAAGCGCAGGTGACAAGTGCTATGTGTTTTTGGATGAGATTCAGATGCTGCCATCATGGGCCGAGGCTGTCAGGACGTTGCGATTGCACAACGCATCCGTTTTCATAACAGGGTCGAATTCCTCGCTGCTTTCAAGCGAATTCACGAAGGAGCTGAGTGGCCGTTATGTTTCTTTTCGCATTCGGCCTTTTGTCTACAGGGAAGCGGCGGAATTGTGCGGTTTGCTTGGGAAGGGGTGCAGCATAACGGATTATATGGTATGGGGCGGTTTTCCGAACAGGTTTTCATTCGATACGACAGAGGAAATAGCGAAGTATTTGGAGGATCTCAACGAGACCATAGTGTTCAAAGACATAATCGGAAGATACGGTATAAGGAAAACCGATGTTTTCAGAAGGGTTTGCGATTATGTGTTTTTGTCGAATTCCAGGATTTTCTCCACCAAGTCGATAGCCTCATACATAAGAAACGACAAGACCGATTGCTCGATCAACACCATCAGGAATTTCATAGAGTACCTCAAAAGCGCCTATGCGATAGAAACGATACCGGAATACTCCTCGTCGGTGAAGCGAGACTTGCTGTATTACTTCAAGTTGTACGACTCCGATTTGTCGTTTAATTCCTTGAGGCGCGCAGACGGCCGGTACGATCTGACCCATAATTTCGAGAATGCGGTCTATAACGAACTGCTGTTCATGGGCTATGAGCTGAAGGTCTATAGTGGAGCGGGCGATAGAGAAATCGATTTCATTGCAAGCAAGGGCGGAAAGACGTTTCTCGTGCAGGCCGCATACAGCATAGCGGAAAGCAAGGCATACGAGCGCGAATTCGCACCGTTCAGGAATATGAACAATGTTTTTCAGAAGATAATAGTGACGAACGACGATCTTGACTACACCACAAGCACCGTTCGACACATAAGGTTCAGGGACTTCGTATCGCTTGAGGGGTTGTGAGGGGATTTAGATATGGGTAGGAAAGCATTATATGTCCATGGGATGAAAACGGACAAGGATAAGATCGTTTCGACAGGCAATGCGGAGGAGTTAGACAGGAGCAACCTTGATTTGTCCGCATACAAGAAAGGAGCATCCTTCGTGAACGTGAAAGAGCTTCTTGCGGAGTGCGGCTACGATGCGATATCGGGCGATTTCGATTTGTTCGATGTTGAAGGAACGTTGCAGAAAATCAAGAATATGATTCAAAAGGAAAAGATTTCGCTCCTGGTGGCGTCATCTTTAGGCGGGTTCTATGCGATAGCGTTGCAGTCCAATGCGCCGGTGATTGCGCTTAATCCTTGCCTTTCGGCTTCGGCAGAGGTTCCTAAGCTTCATGACGGGGTAGCGGAAAAGATATTGGCGGCATGGAGGGATATGGAATCCGGCTTGGCATCCATGAAGCCTGTTTACAAACGCTTCAAGCATGCGATTTTCGCCGAGAACGACGAGCTTTTCCATTACAAGGATACCTTCGATGCGATTTTCGGCAAGGACCATTCGCTGCTTGTGCCGGGACCTCATCAGCTGAGTCGCTACAGGGCGTTTTTGGACAAGCCGGTTGCGGATATGCTGAAAAGGATGAAGGACGAGAGGGTCATTTGAGAACGTTTAAGGGCACTTCTAAAAACCTGCTATTCGAAGCTTTCCGCCGTTTTTTCAACCGAAAGGACATCTGGCAGGTTCGCACTCTGAGGTTTTTAGAAGCGCCCTTGAGGCAAAGCCGATTTGATTTATTTGCTGGAAATACAAATAATATAGGTGCTTGACTAGTTAAAATTGTGAAAATACAATTTAACTTATGAAATTTCAAGGGGTTAGCGAGGAGCAAAAGTTGAGCATATTTTGTGCTTCAAAAACGACCTGTCAGCAACCCAAACGGCAGACATTTCTAAAGTCAATAGGAATACGGTAAACAGATACTTCAACCTTATCAGAAAAATGATCTTTGCAGAAAGCATAAAAGAGGCGAAAGCTGAGATTGGAGAATACGAATTGGATGAATCGTATTTCGGAGCAAGGAGGATCGGAGGCAAGAGAGGAAGGGGCGCGGCCGGCAAAACCCCGGTTTTCGGGCTTCTGAAAAGAGGATAGAAGGTTTTCACGACAATAGTGCCGAACTGCTCGAAAGAGACGCTCATGCCCATAATAAAGGGCCTGATACTGGAGAAATCGACCGTTTACACCGGCGGATGGAAGGCATACGACGGCCTGGTGCTGAACTGATACGACCATTACGGGGTGTTTAATTAGAGATGTGAGTTCGCCAGAGGCAAAAGTCATGTCAACGGGATCGAGAACTTCTGGAGCTTTGCAAAGGGAAGGCTCGCCAAGTTCAACGGCTGCTCTTCTGATAATTTCATATGCCATCTGAAGGAATGCGAATGGCGATATAATCACAGGAATGATGACATCTACAAGCTTATTAGAAAGATGTATAATAAAAGGCATCTTGATTGGAGGAAAAATCATTCTTAACTAGTCAAGCATCATAATATACATATGATAATAATTAAAATTAACAGTTAGGTTCTGCTGATGAACCTTTGCATATTTTTACGTTATGCCAATAAGGGGTGATATGATGAAAAGATTTTTGTCTTGTGCGATTTTCCTTGTTGCTATTGCGTCTCTTTTCGCAATCTCGTGCGCTTTGGGGGCGAATGAGGGCAGCTCTGGAAACAATGGGAATACTAATTCGAATGGCAGTTCGAATGGCAATACGAACGGATCGGACGCTTATTTATGGTGCGGATACGAGCACGCCGGTTGCAGCTAACAGTTTTAATTCGGCTTATACGAACTTTGCGAAATATGACGGCGAAGGAGCACAGATTTCCGATGCACAGCTGAACAGCGCGAATAAGACGATTGAGTCTAATTCCGGACGTCCTCTCCATATTTTCTTCGATCTCGATGATGACCAGACGGTCGAAGTCTATAAGGGAACAGGTTATGTTTTTAAGATAAGCTCGACCGTGAACGGAAACGACGATGTTGTTGAAAGAGGGCTTTGGCTTAGGGAGCTGAATGGCGAATTGGGCTTCAACATAGGCAAAGTCGAGCAGAACGATGATGATGAGATATGCGTCGTATGGGGTGGCGAGCATTATACGCAGGCTAGAATCGATAAGATAAAGGCCGATGCGGATAATTCCAGCAATCCGAACGATCAATACGAATGGATGGAAGAGTATCAGATCTATAATAACGAATTGAAAACTCTGACCGGTGTCTATGATGCCGCTAACGCAGGCGAAGTCCTTGAAGCGATCACGTCGGGATTGATAAAACCCTCCGTTCTCGATATGGGGTCCTATACTTATGATTCCGCATCAAAAAAATACGTGAATGGGAAGGTGAAGGCCACATTTGATTCCAATGGCGACATAAGGGTTCTTGAAACCGATGAGGTGAAGATATATTTCATTTTCAGCGATAAGAATTCGTCTCTTACAGCTCCTCCTGTTCAGGAAAGTCATACCAGCGGGTCTGTAGAATATACCAAAAGCGAAGTTAATGCCGAGCAGTTCAAGATATGGAACAATGTGTTTTCAAATGCCTATTCTACGAGCGACTTGTGGTATTCGGGGACGAAGGGTGCGAGCAACTTGACGTTTACCGTGAATAGAAACACGTATGTCAGCGAAAACGGAAACGTTGCCGAGAAGCCGTTTACAAGCAAGTATTTCAGGATAACCACCCAGAATCAGAGCGGAACCGACGGCGGAAGGAAGAACGGCACCAATTACACCGATTTTTCGAAGATATGCCGTTTGGATTGGATTGACGACAAATTATCATCGGGCGAGGCTTTGCTCGCGCGCACCAACGATCAGGGTGAAGGCAACAATGTCGGAAACATATTCACTGAGTATGAGTATGCTAAATTTAGCAATTTGAACGAATCGCAGAGCAAGACCAAGGAAACCGACAGCTATGAGACATGGGAGCAGATTTGGAAACTTGGAGCAGTCGACGACATGATTTACGGTAGTGCCGGATATACCGGGACGTTGCTCGCTAAGATGTGCGGAAAATATGATGGTATCATTGATGGCGTGAGGCTGACTAACGGAAAGGATTTCAATTCGGAAGACTTGATTTCCGTTTCCAGATTCAATGGCAGCAGCTATGAAGATATTGAGCCGGATCAGGACTACATTACGGACATCAAGAACTTCACTTACAAAAACGGGTGGTATGAGGCGACGCACGAGGGCGAATTGCATTCCTGCAAGCTTGCCGGTTATAACAATTACAAGGATTTGAAAAAGGACAATTGGGATTGGGAACAGGAGAAGAATAATTGTTCGGTCGGCTCGTATGCCGTGATGACCAAGCAGCAGTTTATAGATCACTTGAATAAGGATCATGCCGACATGCTGGCTTTCTACAAATGCACTGCTGAAGAATGGATTGACAGCGATAAACTCAACTTCTGGAAATATGATGGTGGCATGGACTGCGGTCCGGCGAAGTATGCTCATACCAAGACCAAATTCAGGGAAAAATACAAATTGGCCTTTGACGAGCAAGGCAGGCTGAGAGAAGTTGATTTCGGCGATTACACGTATCATAGCGCGACCAACGATAAGGAAGAGTACTTTGAATCTGATCCTAATCCCAGAAGCGTCAGGCAATACAGGTTCGATTACGGCTTGTCTGTTCCGAACTACTTCATGAAGCCGTGCAACGGACAGGATCTTCAATAGGATGCTCGAAGTCTGAATTGAGATAGCAGGCTTCTTAAAGACAAATCATCGCACCGTCCTTTTGGGCGGTGTTTTTTTGACGTAGCCTTGTGTTTTTGCGGAAATATGGTGTATGCCTATTAGGAATTTTTGCCTAAAACGGCAAATTTATCGAATAGAAAACGAAATGATTGAAAGACAGCTGTGTTTGGACAAGCTTAAGCATAGGATGTGGAACGACTCCATGAAACGACGTATCTGAATGTTCGTAGCGGCATGTAGTTTTTCTTTTCTCGTGGTAGGCTGAAACGATGTGGTTTTCTTGCATAGTTTTCAGAATGGTTTTAAAATTTATCCCAAAGTTGTTTTTTAGATTGCAGATTTTCAGAATTGTCCTAAGAGGGTGTCAGGCGGTATGAAATTGAAAACAGTTGAAAAAGATAACAAGAACGAGGATGTCAAGAAGATGTCAACGCGTTTTTTCGATGATTTTCGCTTGCGCGCAGTTTGCGAAGAATCCGCTGGAAAGTGGTATTTTTCCGTTCTTGACATCATCGGCATTTTAAATAACGAGAAGTCTTATGAGAAATGCAGGAACTATTGGAAGTATCTCAAGACGAGATTGAAGAGGAACGGATCTCAGTTGGTTAGTGCCACTACCCAACTCAAAATCACAGCATCGGATGGCAAGAGGTATATGAGCGATGTCCTTGATTCCGACGGTGTCGCATCAGCTGACGAAATCGTTTCTCAGCAGCAAAAGCGCACCTTTCCTTGATTGGTTCTTGTATAGTGAAGAGAGCATCGACGGCAGGGCAGGCAGGATCTGGCTCGACATGATATTCCGAAAGAGGCTGAAGAAATGCGTTGATTGGAGCAAGGTAGATAAGCATGCCTATTTGGAGGCCATGTCGGAAAGCGTTTACGATCCGTCAGCGATAAAGACCTTGCTGGCTTCTTCGCTTTCCGACAGCATCAACGATGTGAGCTTTTTCATGAAGGGCATCGACTATTCATACTATTACGAGGAAAACCGACCGGCTGCCTGCGCTTTGACTGCTCGCATAGTTTTTTCTGGCGAATTAGCAAGCCCTAGTAGCAACCGAACTCCTTAATACACCTCACAAGGCGTTCGCCAGCCAAGGCACTTTTTAGGCCTCAAATTCAACTCTTTGATCTTATCGAAGTTTTTTCAAAACTCCTTCCTTCACGCTGTTCGGATCTCGGTGCAAGCCGCAAGTCCTGCGGATTCCCCTTTCGAAACGGGCATATGCACAAAGTATTAGCCCGTTTCGGAGAGGAACGCCTTGCGCCGGAATAGGCTTCGCAACGCCTTGAAATTAGTTTTGAAAAA
>CAMOXM010000052.1:0-9376 GCA_946629155.1 uncultured Spirochaetaceae bacterium
CTCATCCGCCAATATTATGCTCGGATTGGCGACTATGGACCTTGCAATGGCGGTTCGCTGCTTCTGACCGCCGGAAAGCTCTCGCGGCAAATGTCTGAGCCTATCGGAAAGACCTACTTGCTCAAGCGCAGCGGCGGCACGGCTGAAACGCTCTTTCTCCCCGACGTTCTGATAAACCAGCGGAAGCGCTACGTTTTCGATAACGGTCAGGTAGCTCAGAAGATTGTATTGCTGAAACACGAATCCGACTTTTCTTCCTCGTATTAGCGACAAATCCCTTTCACCAAGCCCTGAAGTGCAAACACCGTCTATCTCGATCCGCCCGGACGTAGGCACGTCCAAACAGCCGATAATGTTCATAAGCGTGCTCTTACCGCTACCCGAAGGGCCTGTTATGCTAAGCATCTCTCCTTTGCCGATCGTAACGGACACCCCGTCCAACGCCTTCACTTCCACTTCACCCATGGAATATGTTTTTCTGATGTCTTCGGTCTTTATTACGCAATCCACGCTCAGCCTTCCATTATCTCGACATGCCTCCGCCGCCAGCCGGAGGCCCTCCCGCCCCGCCGTTCATCATTGCCCCGCCCATCGGGCCGGAACCGTTCTGCGATGACGAATTGAGAACATATTCGTCGCCCGCAGATATGTCGCCTGAGAGCACTTGGGAAAGCCCCTCGCCCAAATACCTTACCGCGACTTCCGTTTTGGAAAAGCTGCCGTCGGCATTCTTTTTGGTTATATAGCTTTTGCCTCTCTGAGACCTGACAGCGGAGCTTTGCACGAGCAAATACTTGATATTGCTTTTGGATTCTATCGTTGAGGAGAAACTGTATCCCGGATAAATTCCTTCCGGAGGCTCCGGTATTCTTATCTCGACTTTCTTCGTTCCTATCCCGGAACTGGAATTATAAGTGCCGAGAAACGGAATGTAATGTATCACGGCCTTCACCGGCTGATTCGGAAGAGAATCGAAATTCAAAAGGATTTCCATGCCCTCATGAAGATTGCGGACATCCATCTCATCGACCTCCACATAAGCCTTGAGATACGATTTATCCACTATCTGCATCAAGTTCAGCGTGGTAGCCGCCTCGGAATAGTCTCCGACATGAATATTGACCTCGGTGACCTCGCCGTCGAAATTGGCTACGGCTTTCGTATATTCCATGTTGTTCTCAGCGATCTGAAGCTCCAGTTCCAAAAGCTCCAGCTCCTTTTCGCTCGCTATCGTTTTCTGTCTTTCGAGCTCCTGCCGGGCTTTGAGAAGATTGCGGCGCTGCGAAGTGTTGTCTATAGTGGCAAGAAGCTGACCTTTCTCCACTTTGTCCCCGACCTGAACGAAGACCCCTGTGATGGCTCCGGTTCCTCGGAATTGCACTTTCTGAACGTCGGCAGCTTCAAGATATCCAGACACGTCTATGCTGCTCGTCCATTCCGTTTCCATTGCTTTCGCAATCCTGACTATATCGTCGCTCGACTTGTTCTTGTTCTTCTTCCTCGTCCCAGCCACCGCAACCGCCAAAAGCACGATCAGAACGGCGCCTATTGCAATGAACATTGTTTTGCGTTTCAATTTTATTTTCAAGTTCGCCTCCCGATTTCAGCAATTGAGAATATTCGCTTCGCATTGCAGCTTTATAAGCGACAGCAGAAAAATCTTATAGTCGTTTTCCGTTTTCATGAAAGCTGCCGTTCTCTCATTGAATTCCAATTCGGAATAAAACCCGTTTTCATAAAGACGCTTCTCGTTCGCAAATCCGATCTTAGCGTTATCATAGTCCATTTTCCACTTTTCCGATTCCATTCCTGCCGCAAGAATGTTCGAAGCCATGGCCATGGCATTGCTCCGATAATTGTAAAGCGCCAGATCGTAATCATATGATTTGCTCTGCATGCTTATAAGAGCCTTCTGTCTGTTGAGCCTCTCGGTTTGGGAAACCGAAGTTCCGATGTTGTATCTCGCTGACAAAGTGAATTCCGGATAGGTTTTCCTCAAAACAGCATCTATATCCGCTCCGGCACCGGCCTTCACCTGCCACGATGAATCACTATAGCCCACGGACCCGTCGAGCGCATATCCCGATATTTCCGCATCCTCGATATTAAGACTGGCGGACGCATCGAAATTCAACGCTCTTCCATCGTTTTTCATAAGAATCGCATAGCTGTTTTCCGCTGAAAGCTTGTCCAGAAGAGCGATGGCAACCTCAGTGTTGCCTTGTTCGAGCGCAACGAAATCGAAGTCCGAAACGGAAAAAACATCGAACGTTTCATATTCGAACCCGCAAAGCCTTTTGAAGCTCATCAATGCACTGTCGTATTCGTATTCGCATTTGCGAAGCGATTTCTCGCTGCCGGTTATCGCAGAAGCTTTCTGGTTATACGCGTATGTTCCTTCTACTATCAGACCGCTTTCTACGGAGGATTCGAACTCCGCTTTGCTTTTCTCAAACGAAGCCTTGGCAGTCAAAAGGGCGCTCTCCTTCTCCAAAACCTTAGAAAGCGAATCGCAAACGGAGGCTTCGAATTGATAATCGAGCTTTTCCGAAAGGCTGTCGGCCTGAAGCCTCGCTCTTCTTTTAGCATAATCGCTGCTATTGTCGGAAACGGCATCGATTCTCAGCTTCTGGCTGACCGACAAACCAGGCGCATAGGTGCTGGCAGCATTCGTCGCAGAAGAATACACTATGTTCATCGGTGCGGATAACGTGATTCTGATAGTATCCTCGCTGCCGCTGGAATACGAAAAAGAAGGATTCAGCCTGATGCTTGAGTTTCCGGAAGCCGAATCCGGCGCAAGCGAAGCATTGACTCCCATTTCATACGTATCCTGTTTGTCCAATTGTTTCAGCAATGCTTCGAAATCGCTAAGATTCGCCGATCCTCTCAAATTGGCATAATATCCGCTCTGCGCCTTAGCCCTAGCGATAATATCCTTGAAATCGGCAGAGCTGACGCCTTGAGCAAGCAATACGATGAAAAGCAATGCGATGGAGATCTTTTTCATAATGACCGAACAAATGTCGTCACGAAATCATCTCGCTTTGAAACTCCCTGCTCAACTTGAGGAGATTCATTATGTACTTCAATGTCACTTCCTTGTACTCGCCATCCACATCCGAAAGAAGCTCCTTCATTTTCTTGTTTTCGAAGTCAGCGTCCGCCAAACCGGCATTAGCCTTCTTCTTCAAAACAGCCAGATCCTTTATGGCAGACATCCTCTTCTGGAAATAATCGACCAAAATCCTATCAAGCTGCATTATCTCATCTCTTTTCTCGTCAATAGTCATATATGCTAAAACTCCAATTCCCTGATGCGACAGTTTTTCCGTTATTTTACCGTTTATCCTTTTTTTTGTCTAAGAGGTTTTTTCAAAACTAATTTCAAGACGATGTGAAATCTAAAAAAACCGTCCCCGAATAATTTCAGGGAAGGCATATTCTTGAAAAGCTGTTTTGTTCCTGTGACGCTTAGGTTCGAAAACCCTTGCTTATATGTGTTTGACGAGACGAATCGCTCTGCCCCAAAACGGGTTTCCGCTATCCCTATAAACGGAAAAGGCTCCGTTTTCGTAACACATATCCGTCGCCGAACTATCGTCGGTTGAAGTTGCAGACCAATAGAGCAAACCGACATTTTCCGAAGCGGCGGCAGATGCCTGACTTCTCAATACGGATGCGTTTCCAGACCGTATCCTATAATCGTATTGCAATTCCTCAAGATTCCAGCCCGAAGACGCTGACGAACCGGAATGATAGAGGTTTCCTCTCGAGAGATACACTTTGCTTCCTGAAGAGCTGACAGTGAAAACGCATGGCCTGTATTCTATCTCGTATCCTATCTCATGTCTTATTTATGCAAATTTTATGCCATACTAGCGCCTTTCAAATTCATTAATGCACAAACTGTTGCGTTTCAACAAAATGCAGTCTCATAAGATGTATGAAGGATTATTCGCTGCTGTGCAAAAATTTCCGATGAAATGTGAAAAAAATTTCACAAAAGAGGGTATTTTGAAAAAGGCTCTCTCATCGGACGAATACGGAAACTCTGTCATTCGACAAGATACCGGTCAAATGTTCCAGCTCCTCATAGCTATAGCCTTTTGCGGTTTTGAAAGCAGGCAACAAGGTTACGGAATTCCTGAATTGCTGCAAATACCATGTTATACGCCTATTCGGGATGCATGTAATGATATCATGCTTCATTTGATAGAAATCCTCAATCGACAAGAGGTTTTTCACGCATGTGGTCCGCAACTCGAACTCGATTTGATAAGAATCAAGAACCGACAAGCTTTCGCGTATTTTTTCCGAAATTTCCAAAAGAATCGAATTTGTCGAAGCGAATGCAGAGTAGTTATCCAAAGGAGCCTTCACATCTGCTGCGACATAATCCGCAAGTTTTTCCTCAAGAATGCATCCCAGCATCAAGGGATTCGTCAGGTTCGTATCGAGTTTTATTTTCAAATCGGTGCATTCCCGTACCCTCTTCAAAAAAGAGGGAAGCTCCTCGTAAAGAGTCGCCTCCCCTCCTGATATCACGATTCCTTCCAAAAAATTCTTCCGCTTGGAAACGAAATCGAAGAACTCATCCTCACCGATCGATCCTTCGCCTTGTCGAAGCACATCGCCCACAAGCAGCGGGTTATGGCAATACGGACATGCAAGATTGCATCCTTTCAGCCATAAAGAACATGCAATAAGCGAAGGATAATTGATCAAATCGCTTTTCTGCAATCCGGAGAATCGCATCTCTGCTATGCGAGTTTATGACTCCTCGCCCAATCGGTGATTTTAGTAACGCCGGAAAGCACGAATTCCCTTTCCTCAGGATTCGGAATGAAAGAAGGAACGCTGGTCACATGATAGATTTCCGCTATGTCCTTGTTATCGTAAGCATCCATGACCTTGTATTTGATTCCGGATTCATCAAGCGTCCTCTTCGCTTCAGGACAATTCGGACACGACCTGGTGGTGAACAGAACAGGCATCAGATGCGAATGTTCCGGAACATATTCCGTTCTTTCGGCAAACTCCTGAACCTTTCCCTTGTTCCAATTCTGAACCGGCCTGTAATATCCCGTTATCCTCGAATAGACCTCTGTAGGCTTCCCGCAAGAAGGACATTCGTATTGCTCTCCGGAGATATACCCATGCTCCCTGCATACCGAGTATGTCGGGGAAAGCGTGAAATACGGGAGCTGATGGTTCTCAGCGACTTTTCTGACAAGTCTCTGCGTGGTTTTCCAATCCGAAAGCTTTTCGCCAAGGAAAATATGGAAAACCGTACCCGATGTGTATTTGAGCTGCAACGGATCCTGAATGTCCATGGCCTCGAAAATGTCGTCGGTGAATCCGACAGGCAAGTTGGACGAATTCGTATAATACGGGCTCGTATCGGTTCCTGCCGTTATTATGTCAGGATACTTTTCCTTATCATGCTTGGCCAATCTGTAAGCGGTGCTCTCCGCCGGAGTGGCTTCGAGATTGAACAAATCGCCATAGATCTCCTGATAGTCCGACAGCTTCTCTCTCATGTGATCGAGAACCTCCGCCGCAAATCTCTGAGCCTTGCCGCTGGTAAGATCGGCAGCGAGCCATTTGGCATTCCTGCAAGCCTCATTCATGCCGACAAGGCCTATCGTAGAGAAATGGTTGTCAAACGAGCCGAGATATCTCTTTGTGTAAGGATACAAGCCGTTCTCCAGATATTGGGTAATCACCTTCCTCTTGACATTCAAGCTCCTCGCAGCGATATCCATCAGCCTGTCAAGCCTTTTATAAAAATCCGTTTCGTTCGACGACAAATATGCCAAACGAGGCATGTTCAGCGTCACTACGCCAACCGAACCGGTCGATTCGCCGCTTCCGAAGAACCCGCCGCTTTTTTTCCTAAGCTCCCTCAAATCCAATCTGAGGCGGCAGCACATGGATCTGACATCCGACGGCTGCATATCCGTGTTTCCGATATAATTTGAGAAGTAAGGCGTGCCGTATTTCCGCGTCATTTCGAAAAGCAGTCTGTTGTTTTCGGTTTCCGACCAGTCGAAATCGCTCGTAAGGGAATAAGTCGGTATCGGATATTGGAAACCTCGGCCTTGGGCATCGCCCTCGATCATGATTTCAAGAAAAGCCTTATTGACCATATCCATCTCGGCCTTGCAATCCCCATAGGTGAAATTCTGATCCTTGCCGCCGACAATGGCCTTCACATTCCTAAGGTCATCGGGAACGGTCCAATCGAGCGTTATGTTCGAAAACGGAGCCTGCGTTCCCCATCTCGATGGAGTGTTGACACCGAAAATGAAAGACTCGAGACACTGCTTCACCTGGGGATAAGTGAGGTTATCCGCCTTTACAAACGCTGACAGATAGGTATCAACCGATGAAAACGCCTGAGCTCCGGCCCATTCGTTTTGCATTATTCCGATGAAATTGACCATCTGGTTGCAAAGAGTGGAAAGATGTTTGGCCGGCGCAGAGGAAATCTTGCCTTGAACTCCGCCCAAACCTTCCTTTATGAGCTGCTTGAGACTCCATCCGGCGCAATATCCGCTGAGCATGGAAAGATCATGGAGATGGAAATCCGCATTCCTATGCGCATCGGCGATTTCCTTGTCATAGATTTCGGAAAGCCAATAATTGGCGGTGACCGCCCCACTGTTGGACAATATGAGACCGCCGATCGAATAGTTGACCGTGCTGTTCTCCTTCACGCGCCAATCATCCGCCCTAAGGTAATTGTCGATAAGCTTCTTATAATCAACCAACGTCTTGGCGGTGTTCCGCATCTTTTCGTGCTGAATCCTGTAGAGAATGTAATTCTTGGCGACATCATCGTAACCGCATTGCGCCAAAGTCTTCTCGACGCAGTCCTGTATGTCCTCGACATCGATTTTCCCATCCTTTATAAGGCCCTGAAACTTCGAAGTAGTCCTCAAAGCCATCATTTGAATGATGTCGTCGTTATAGTTCTTGCCAGTACCTACGAAAGCGCCGACAATCGCATTTTCGATCTTCTTGATGTCGAACTCCACAACATCGCCGGATCTTTTGATCACTTTGTACATTCAGCCCTCCAAAATGCAAAAAGAACAAATCAGGACAAAATAATATATAATAAATTATATATTAAATTTAACGAAAAATGATTTGCTATACGAACGGTCCGCCAAAACCAAACGTTGCCCTATCCTGATTGATTCACTAAGCCACTAAAGGTTATAAATTATCGCAAAAGATGTCAATAGGAATTTTTTACTCACTGCTCTTGACTAAAATTCAAGGATTTTCAGATGCGCTCTCGCACATGACATGCCTCGACACCAGATACTTGAAAGTAGCCGGATCGTCCGGATCTCGAACCGGATGCCCCTTGTCCAACGCTCTGATAGCAAGCATGTCGGCATCATCGAGGCGAAAATTGAACACGTCGATATTTTCCTCCATTCTAACCGGACTGGCGGATTTCACCAGCGGCACAACACCTTCCTGAAGGATGAACCTGATCACGACCTGCGCTGGCGTCTTCGAGTGCTTACGGGCGATTCCGACTATGACCGGCTCCGACATCATCTGCTTATCAGCTCGAGCTAAGGAAGCCCATGCGGATAAAACACAGCCGGATACCGCCATTTCCTTGCGAACGGATCGCTGCTGGCTATATGGATTGAACTCCACCTGATTGACAGATGGATTCATTCCCGCTTGCAATACATGCGCATGCCACATTTTCGCTGTAATATTCGAAACGCCTATGCTGCGGATCTTGCCTTCGTCACGAGCCTTTTCCATGGCCTTCCATGCCCCTTCGATATCCCCATAAGGCTGATGAATCAAATACAAATCGATATAATCCGTACCCAACCTGCGAAGCGAGCCTTCTATTGCCTTGCCCGTCTGCGCATATCCCATATCCTGAAGCCATACTTTCGAGGTTACGAAAACATGCTCCCTATTCATGCTGCTATTGCGAATCGCCCTGCCGACATCCTCTTCGTTCATATACATGGCAGCCGTATCAATATGGCGATAACCTGCAGCCAAAGCGGCCGACACGGCCTCGTAAGCCGGGCCATTCGGCGAAAGCCTGTAAGTTCCGAATCCTAAAACAGGCATCCTAACGCCGTCATTCAACAAAATGTTTTCCACAAGCATATTATACGCATTGGCTAAAAGTTTTAAAAGAACCTCCACATGAAAAAAAGCGGCGGAAAAATCCGCCGCCCTTTTGAAAGCTTCCGCTCGGCAAGCCGAACGAAAGCGAATGCCTGTCAATTGGCGCTTGCAGTAAGCGTCATCCTGACACACTTGATCACACTCTCTCCCGGTTCGATCGTAAGATTCTGCCAGGAATAGCACATTGCGCTGTCGTCGGAATTGTAGTCCGCCCATTGATTAGTGTAGTAGTTGTCGGTATATCCGCTGTAATCGCCTGCAAAGACAGTGGATACGGGCGTAACGCCGACACCGGTTTTGCAATACAAGTTGAAGTACAACGAACCATCGGTCATGCTGACTCCATAATCTTTCTTGTATATGGGTGCAGCATCGTTGGAACCGATCTGAACATCGGCTCCGGCTGCGAATTTGACGCCGGTCTTGGTTGTCGTAGTCATGTTCGTCAGCACCTGATAAAGCATGACATAGCTGACATTACTTTCCCTGGCGACTATCGGGCTTATGAGAAGCTGAAGTCCGTCATTCGTTGCCTTTCCTCCGGAATCCAGAGAGACCATTGTTCCGTTTATGTTCCATAGCCAACCGCCATTGTCGTATGTTGAATTGGAAAAACTATCACCGGTGTTTCCACGTCCGATTATATCGATTCCGCCATCATCCTTAATCTTATAGCCGACAAGCTGATACTCGTCCGAAGTATAGCCGTTCGAAACTGTCGTTACCTGTTCGCTGTACGAAAGCCCGGATGAAGAATCGATCACTATCGCAACAGATGTAGCCACAACGCCATCGACTTTCAGCGTTATGAACGTAGAGCCGGCGCCTTTAGCCGTGGCAACGCCGTTTGCGTCTATCGACACCACCGAACTGTCTCCGGATGACCAAGTGACCGAACTAGGCGTATAATTCGACGGGGTAATCGTGAACGTATAAGTCTTAGTCGATCCCATGGTCCTGAATATGTACGATGACGAGTCAAGCGTAATCGTCGGGTTTGTAATCGTCACCGACAGCGTACCTTTTACGGACGCGTCGCAGGCGCTCGCGGCGGTTATCGTCGCGGTTCCGACCCCAATGCCGGTGACCACGCCGGCGGAGCTGACCGCGGCGACCGAGGCGTTGGAGCTCGACCATGTCACGCCCTTGTAGGCGCTGTCGTCCGGGTCGCTGGCGACGGCGGCCGAAAGCT
>CAMOXM010000053.1:0-9317 GCA_946629155.1 uncultured Spirochaetaceae bacterium
GATAGCAACCATGAGGGGAAGGTACGATGCGCTCAAAAACGAGATAATGAAGCATGAGAAGCTTTTCAATCTGATGCGTCCGCTTCCGTTCAATAGCGGGTATTTCATGAGTTTCGAATTGTGCGAAAGCAAGTCGGACGAATATCAGAAGGAGCTTCTGGAGAAAGACGGCATAGGCGTGATTTCGCTTTTCGGAAAATATGTCAGAATCGCATTCTCATCGGTTGACAAATCATGCATGCCCGATCTTGTGGAGATGATCTATGCGAGAGCGAAAGCGTTTTTCGGCTCCGATCGCAAATAGTCCGGAAGGTAGGTTGGAATGAATACTAATAACAAGATTCTGACATCTGAAAGCGTTACGGTCGGACACCCTGACAAAGTCTGCGATTTCATAGCCGACAGCATTCTGGATGCTGTTTTGGAGCGTGATGGGAAGGCGCACGTGGCATGCGAGGTCACGGCGGCATATAATGAGGTTAATGTTTTCGGCGAAATCACTTCTTCGGCCGGATTGGAAAAGAAGGATTATGAAAACATAGCCAGAAATGCGATAAGGGAAATAGGGTATGTCAAACCCGAATACGTATTCACGGACAAATGCAAAATCGCAATCAATCTCAAAGAGCAATCCCCCGAAATCAACAGCGGGGTTTGCAAGGACGATGGAGACATAGGGGCGGGAGACCAGGGCTTCATGTTCGGATATGCGACGAACGAGACCCCGAACCTGATGCCATTCGGAATCGATGCGGCGCATAAGCTGAGCAAGAACCTTACGAAGCTTAGAAGAAACGGAGACCTGCCGTATTTGCGGCCGGACGGTAAAACGCAGGTGACGGTGGAATATGATGACAAAGGCAAGGTTAGATCAGTTCCTGCGATCGTGGTGTCCGCTCAAACCGATGAGAACATTACGATAGAGCAGCTTAAGAAGGATTTGCTGGAAAAACTCGTGCATAAGTCGCTTGATGCGAATCTTCTGAAGAGCACCAGGTTTTTCATCAATCCCGCCGGCAGGTTCACAATTGGCGGTCCGGCTGCCGATTCCGGGCTCACCGGAAGGAAAATCATGGTCGATACGTATGGTCCGTACTCTCATCATGGCGGAGGCTCATTTGCCGGAAAAGACCCGACGAAGGTCGATAGGAGCGCTGCCTACATGCTTAGGAGGATCGCCAAGAACATAGTTCATCATGGCCTTGCTGAAAAGGCGGAGCTTCAGGTTTCGTATTCGATAGGCGTTGCGGAACCAGTCAGTTTTTGCATAGACACTTTCGGAACGGGCAAATTCAGCGATTCCGAGATTTTGGAAAAAGTTCGTTCGTTCTACAGCTTGAAGCCTCGTGATATAATAGGTTTTCTGGGACTGGACAAGCCTCAATTCGCGAGAGTCAACGACGGAGGTTCCTTCGGCAATGATTTCGAAGCCCCATGGGAACTCATAGATAAGGATTTCTGATGAACATTTTAGTCAATGGGAAGATGCGCTCGGTCTGCAAAGACATGAAGCTTTTGCGCTTCTTGCGCGACTATCTTCATCTCACATCAGTCAAGGATGGCTGCTCTCAAGGCGCTTGCGGCACATGCACGGTGATTGTCGGCGGCAAGCCGACGAGGTCTTGCAGCATTTTGCTAAGCGAAGTCGAAGGCAGGGAGGTAATCACCGAAGAGGGTTTGAGCGACAGGGAAAGGGAAGTCTATTCCCACTCGTTCGCAAGAGCTGGGGCTGTCCAATGCGGATTCTGCATTCCCGGAATGATAATGTGCGCGAAAGCGCTTTTGGACGAGAATGGCAACCCATCTGAAAAGGATATCAGGCATGCCATCAGAAACAACATCTGCCGCTGCACCGGCTATAGGAAAATCGTCGATGCCATATTTCTCGCCGCTTCCATTTTCAGAAACGATGCGAAGATAAGAAATGACAGCCTTTGGAAAGTCGGTAGCAGCGTCATAAAAGCCGATGCTGTTTCCAAAGCCATGGGAAAAGCTGTTTATCCGGACGACATCTATATCGAAGGCATGCTTCACGCTGTCGCCTTGCGTTCTGCGCATCCAAGCGCCAAAGTGCTGAATATAGACGTTTCGAATGCTGAAAAAGCCAAAGGCGTGGAAGCCGTATATACCGCATCGGATGTGCCAGGGACCATTATGGTGGGGCATTTGAAGCGGGATTGGCCTGCCTTCATAGGAGAAGGAGAGGTCACGAATTATCTTGGCGACGTAATAGCAATTGTCGCGGCTGATACTTACGACAACGCAAAGAGCGCAAGCGCTTTGATCAAAGTGGAATATGAGGTCTTGCCTCCCATAGCGACTTTGGAAGATGCATCCGCCCAAGATGCCAGAAAAGTTCATGCTGATAATCCCCAAGGCAATCTTCTGGGTTTCGTTTGCGTTGACAGGGGAGATGTGGATGAAGCGTTGTCGAAAGCCGATTTCATTTTGAAGGAGCATTACAGCACGCCCATAACCGAACATGCTTTCCTAGAGCCTGAAGCCGCAGTTGCCGTTCCTTTGGACAATGGCGGCGTCAGGATATATTCCTCCGATCAGGGCGTTTATGATACGAGGCGCGAGACCGCGCCTTTCCTCGGTATTCCGGAAGAAATGGTCGAGGTCGAGAATTGCTGCGTAGGCGGCGGGTTCGGCGGCAAGGAGGATGTGTCAGTCCAGCATTATGCCGCGCTCGTCGCATTCAAGCTCAGACGTCCATGCAAGATGAAGCTCACACGGGATGAAAGCCTTGTGGTTCATCCGAAGAGGCATCCGATGGAAATGGACTTCACGCTCGGTTGCGATAAGACGGGCAGAATAGTCGCTCTCGATGCCAAAGTCGTTGCGGATACGGGAGCTTACGCATCGCTGGGGATGCCGGTTCTCCAAAGGGCATGCACTCATGCGGCAGGGCCGTACGCTTATGAGAACTTCAGGATAGAGGGCAAGGCCTATTACACCAACAATCCGCCTGCGGGCGCGTTTCGCGGCTTCGGGGTTACGCAGACTTGCTTTGCAATGGAAAGCATGCTCAATCATATTGCAGATGAGATAGGGATAAGTCATTACGAGATAAGGCATCTGAACGCCGTCCGACCGGGGCAGAGCCTTCCCAACGGACAAATCGTCGGCAACGATACCGGACTCGTAGAGGCGCTTGAAGCTGTCAAGGACGATTACGAGAGCAGTGCGCTTTCGGGAATCGCTTGCGCCATGAAGAATGCCGGCGTGGGAGTAGGATTGCCGGATTACGGCAGGGTCAGACTTGAAGTGAAAGGTGGCAAAGTCGTAATACATTCTGCCGCCTCGGATTTGGGGCAAGGCGTCTATACCGTTATGAAGCAAATTGTCTGCGATGCCGCGTCATTGCCTGCCGATATGGTGGAATACGAAGCTGCCAATTCTTATGATGCGCCGGATAGCGGCACCTCCTCCGGTTCGCGTCATACTACCGTCACGGGAGAGGCGGCGCGCAGGGCGGCTGCGGAACTTGCAAAAGCGCTGGGTTGCCGAGAAAAAGACAATGCTTCATCGAAAAAGTCCCTGTCTGATTTGGAAGGACAATGCTTTTATGCCGAATACTTGGCGGAAACGGATCCGTTCGGCTCCGACCTGCCGCACCCGAAAAGCCATGTTGCTTATGGCTATGCGGTTCAAGTCGCGGTTCTAGATGAGAAAACGCATAAGATAGATAGGATAATCGCTGCTCATGATGTCGGAAAGGCGATAAACAAAGTAAACGTCGAGGGTCAGATAGAAGGCGGAGTGGTTATGGGCATCGGCTATACGCTGCGCGAGGATTACATAGTCAGGCAAGGCGTTCCGGATGTCAAATACGGCTCCTTGGGTCTTTTCAGAGCGGATGAGCTTCCTGACATAGTTCCGCGAATCATAGAAAAGGAAGGCCTTGATGTCGCTTGCGGAGCGAAGGGAATAGGCGAAATCGTGTGCATACCGACCGCTCCTGCGATTGCGGATGCGTATTACAGGCTTGATGGAGAAAAAAGGTTTTCGCTGCCTTTGATCAACACTCCGTACGAGAAGGAGCAGAAAAGCCAGGTGATAAAGCGCAGCTTCAGGACCTTAGTCGTTGGAAAGGGACCGAGATGCATAGGATGCCTTGAATGCATGAGAGCCTGTTCCCTCACATATTTCAATACGGAAAAGCGCGACAAGGCTTTTCTTCAAGTTCGCGAGAAAAGGGGCAAGGGGCTGACCAGCGGAATGGACGACATAGTGATAGCGCGTCCTGTCGTATGCATCCAATGCGGAAAGTGCGCAAGCGCCTGCCCGATAGGAGCCATCAAGAAAAACCGTTTCGGCATTTACATAATCGATGTGAAAATGTGCACGAATTGCGGCAAGTGCCGCGAGGCTTGTCCGTTCTCGCTCATCGTCGAGGACGAGGTCAATCATGTTTCCAAAAAGTGCATAGCTTGCGGAAAATGCGCCAAGGCTTGTCCGATGGGTGTGCTCAGCATCAATTCCGGCGATTGTTAGAAGTGCTCTGAATGTCTGTTACGGAAATTTCCTTATTGTATTCGTCTGCTATGTAGTCGGGGCCATTGCACCAGAAGGCGGTGCGTTCGTCGAAGAGCATTTTAGCTGTTTCTGATTTTATAAAGCTGTCGAATGCTTCTATCGGCGGTATTTTTTTCTGCTCTGCGATTGTTTTACACACCATAGCTGCTAGTAGCTCCATGCCGTATTCGTATTGACTTAGTGTCATTCAACCCTCCAGTTCTATAGTTTTGAAGTCCTTGAAATGAAGATTTATGATGGCTTTTTCCGATCTGAAGCAAACTTGGTCGTAGAGTTTGTTTGGAAGGAGGAGTCTTATGGCGATATTATCAGCTTCAAACGAACCGATTTTGCCATAAAGGCCGTTCATATATGCAGTAAGAACTTGATTTGTGGAATCGTTTGCGATTTTTCCAGCGATGATATCGTAGTTACGCCATTTCTCCAGATCTTCTTTCAGCATTCCATTTTTTCTGTGTGCAACAATGCAGTGAAGCCAATGTTTGTCGCTTGATTTGAATTCAAAATAATTGATAGCGTTGGCTGTGTCCGCTTTGTATTCAAAGACGGATACGTACCCTTTCTTCGGATTTATTTTTTCAATATGGTTTTTCAGTGCTTTTCCTATTGCGGTTCTGATGAAACGGCATGCTTGGTCATAATTTGTGGTTGCATAAAAGTCTTTGCCGAAATCTTTTCCGTTTGCGCAGAGTGATAAATCTATCTTATCAACTACGGTGTGGCTTGCATGATACAATTCCGTCCCATCGGTTAAAATCATATCTTCGCTCCAATGCTATCAAGGTAGCTTTCTATATCTGAAAGGTTCGCATCGTCACCCTGAATATGAAAAAAGCCATAGCAGGTTTCTATGTAATCGTAAACCTTGTATTTGTTGAAGATTTCGCTGCATTTTTTTTCGTCAAGGTTCCATTTGTCTTGAGCTAGTCGAAATAAACGTATTTGAATCAGCAGCAAATCATCCGCTTGTTTTTCTTCGATTGATTCGTTCATAATCAGTTTCCTGTAGGGCACTTCTAAAAAACCTGCTGTTCAAAGATGCCCGCGGCTTTCCGGCCGAAAAGGCATCTGGTAGGTTCGGACTCTGAGGTTTTTAGAAGTGCCTTATAATTAATATAGCACGAATCCGATGGAAATTCTATATGAATGATTGAAAACGAGATTGAAAACGAGCGATTGAAAACAGGTAGCTTTCTAAATGGTTCCGCTGGTGCGTAAGGCGGATTTCGCTTCGAATTGGGCGTACGCTTCGTCGAATAGCATATCCAATAATTCGGCAAAGCCTAGGCCGGAGCAATTGCACATCCTCGGAAATATGCTGGTTGCAGTAAACCCCGGAATCGCGTTTATCTCGTTCAAATAGATTTTCCGTCATTGCGATCCATGAAGAAGTCCACGCGTGCGAAACCCGATGCGTTCACGACCGAATAAGCCTTCAGCGCCATGTCACGTATCTCGGCGGCTTGTTTGTCGGAAAGCGGAGCGGGAATTTTGAATTCTACGTCATCGTGATTGTGGTATTTCGTATTGTAATCCAAAAATGAGGTTTGTGCTCATGGATTGCTTTCTCGACAAGCACTTTGTTGTCCCATAGAAAGGCCGAGTCGATAGCGGATGAAAACTCGTTTGCATTGTTCGTTAAATATGCGCCAACGCTTGACCCTGCGCAGCACGGTTTCACGAAGAGCGGAAAGCCCAATGCTCTAACAGCGGAATTTATTTTCGATTCGAACGACTTGCCATTGTTCACATCTGCTTTGGTTATGCAAATTCCCGGAACTATTGGAAGGCCTGCATTTTGGCATAGGGTTTTGGTTATTTCCTTTTCCATTGTGACGGCAGAGGAAAGCACATTGCAGCCGACATAGGGGACATCGGCCATTTCAAGCAAGCCCTGAATAGTTCCGTCTTCGTCGTAAGCTCCGTGCAGGAGCGGAAAAGCGACATCAGCCGGAATAAACCCTTCGTTTGTCTTGAAGGCTCCGTTTTTTCCACCGCCTGGAACGATTGATACGCGCTTGGCTTCATTCGGATGAACCGTAAGAACAGCCTTGTCGTTTTCTTTTATGCGCTGCAGCTCTATCGGATCTTCTGCATATTATGCACCGTTTTTGGATATCGAGATGAGTTGCACCGTATGCCTTTCACATGCTTTGCGTGCAACCGATGTCGCACCTTCTAGAGATATTTCGTGCTCGCTTGAGCGTCCGCCGTACAAAACCACTATGTTCATTTTGCTGCTCCTTTTGGCGTATTGCTAACCGTTGATTGCTGATTTGCGCGTTACTGTATCATTAAGAGCGATTTCGTTCAAAGGGGAGACTCAAAAGAAAGGTGTTGCGTTTTTTTTTTTTTTTTTTGTAAGATATTTGGGATTTCAAATAAGGAGTATTGTAATGAATGAAAAATGTTTTATAGCTTTATCTGGCATAAACAATAGTCACAAGAGCACTGTTCTTAAAAGTGCATTATTGGATTTAGCTAAAGCTGGTTATGTTAATAGCTGCGCAGTAAAACTGGCAGTAATCGATGACAAAGGCTTTAACTATTGTGATAGCATTGTTGATTCCGATAAAAAATCCGACAAGGATCTCATGGCTTTTTTGAAAAAAGCTAATAAAGGGTTTACGGATATAAGGAATAATACAGATGATATATCTAATTATGAAAAATGCATTCGATTGCTGTTTAGGGATAGTCATGGTGCGCATGAAGTGGACTTTGTGGCGCTTGTGGATATCAATACGAAATCTAATGAGAAACTGAAATTAGGCATTTGTACTATAGGCGACGATCCGTCAAAGATAAGAAAAAACGTTTGTTATTCAAGGATGAATGAATTGAATAGTGATTTCAAGAAAGCGGATGTGATAGTTTGTGCTGAGCGATCGGATGAAGCTGCCGTTAAGTGTATTAATGAAATATCAGAAAATGGTAATAATGGCATCACGAGTCTTTTACGGATTAGAGTTGCCAAAAAAGAGACACTTGAAATAAATAAAACAGAGAAGCAAGTTGCGTTGAAAAAGGAAAAAGAGTATGAGATAGCTATTGACATTGAAGACGTTGCTTCGGAACTGTTGGAAAAATTGAAGGAAGGTTTTGGCTCTTTGATAGAATGGGCTAAAAAACTTTCAGATAAAACTAAGAAAGGAGGTGATTGAAATGCAGAATTATGTGAAGCCTGCTGTTATAGCTACGACAAAGTCAAGTGGGAATTTCAGCGCTGGATGCATGACCAGAACAGGTTCGCCTAGTTGTGTGATGTGCAGGTGCAGTTGATTTATTATGTTTGTTGCCTTGCGTAAAGATTGTTTTTTTAGAAAATATGGCGAAATAGGGATTCTGATAAGGCCTGCATCGTCGTGTGAGAAGGTCGTCAATGGTTCAGGATCGATATTTTGCGAACAATTGTTGCATGAGCCGAAAAGCCTTGATTGTATCGCCTCGGAAGTTCATGAAAGAAATTATCCAAGTGTCAGCATATCAGAATTGAAGAATGATGTTTTATCTTTTTTCAAAGAGTTAGCTGACGATGGATTTTTGGATATGTCTGACAAGAAAGACGATGTAGTCTTTTCGCAAGGTTTTCAATATTCTACATTGCTGGGCAAAACCGCATACATGCGAGAGACGGGCAGATTAGAGGAATCGTCATCATTTTTCCTGCGCAAGTTCTTCCAGCAAAATCCTTGCTTGGAAACATTCCATGTGGAAATAACGAGCAAATGCAATGAGAGGTGCGTGCATTGTTACATTCCACATCCGAATAAGACGACAAACATAGAGTCAAGCTTGATGAAGGATGTACTTAGGCAATGTCATGATATGAATGTTCTGACAGTTATATTCTCTGGCGGCGAGCCATTGATGCATCCGGATTTTATTGAATTTCTAAGATTGGCGAAAGACTATGATTTTAATGTTACGGTTTTGACTAATCTGACCCTTTTGACTGATGACGTGATATCGGCATTGAAATATAAAACGGATAGCATAGTGAATGTTTCGCTTTATTCGATGGACGCTGATGTGCATGATAGCATAACATGCGTGAAGGGCTCATTTGCAAAGACAAGGGATAACATACTTAGGTTGGTTGATAATAACGTTCCTGTTCAGATAAATTGTCCGGTGATGAAGCAAAACAGGGACAGTTTTCATAAGGTCATTGAGTGGGGCGAGAATTTAAAATGCTTTGTGAACGTTGATATGCAGCTTATGGCTAGGTATGATCATACTGATGATAACCTCGATAATGCTTTGGATGAGAAGGATTTTGAAATTGCCATTAGAAATTATCTTGGCTCCAGCACGGTGTACAAGAGTAGTGCTTTGAAAAACTTATCGAAATCTGAATTGGACAAGATAGCGTTAGGGCTGGATGATAATGTCTGTGGTGTAGGATTTTCGACATTGTGCATGACCGCTAGCGGCGATGTTTATCCGTGCGCCGGTTGGCAGGGATATAAGTGCGGTAATTTGAAAAAAGACACATTGCAAGACATCTGGAACAATTCGGAGCAGATTAACAAACTGAGAGTTATAAGAAATAAAGACTTCGTCAGTTGTTTGGATTGTGAGGATAAAGACTTTTGTAGAATGTGCATGTCGTGCAACTACAACAACTCTAAAAATGGTGATATATTTGAAATCCCAAAATCGACTTGTATATCGGCACGAGTGGGAAGGAAAATCATAGAAGAATTCAGGAAGGAACATCTGCATTGAATTGACTTTTTTATTGTTTGTGGAATTACGTAATATATAGAAGT
>CAMOXM010000054.1:0-9068 GCA_946629155.1 uncultured Spirochaetaceae bacterium
TCCCAAAACGGGAACAGTGGTGTTCTCCTCCGCCTTGAGCGTGAGTCCGTATGTCCTAAGACCTGCGACGACCGCTGCGGGAATATTCAAAACATCAGCATCAGTCAAAGCCGTAGCCTTCAGCGTCTGGCCTTTGACGACGAAATAGATGAATTCCTCGTCCACTACCTTGCCGGGCCACAGCTTGATGAAGAGCTTATCGTTATCCGAATCATCCGGATCTGTGAGGACCTTCGCCCCCGCCTTGATTTCAAACTTGGCGTCGGACCTGTCGGTCGTCGTACCGTATGCACTTGACGCATGAATCCCCTGCGGCAAGCTGATGGATATGACCGCGGCTTTTGCTTCTTCGGGAGTGCCCTTGATCACGAATGTCGCCTCGTCGGAAACCGCCTCGACTGACGCCTTGAGCGTGGCCTTCAGACCCGTCGGCATGCCGGCCACCCAGGCGCTGTAGTCTTCTTTCTCACCGTCCGCGTTCTCGGCCGGTATGTAGCACTTGAACACGTCGTTCGTCAGCTTGACGGTGACCTCTTTCTCCGCAATCGGCGTATAGACGTTTCCGCCGACCGTCACGGCCGCGCTTATCGCCGCCGAAGCGGGCTTGTCGGCGTTGGGCACATAGACATACACCCTCGCCGCGTCCGGGATCTCAAGCGAGAGCCCGCCGTTGTCCTTGAGGTAGTCGGCCGGAATGGTCAGCTTGAGCTTCTGGTCGGACGATGCCGTCTTGGCGTCGATCTTGGCCTTAACGAGCGTGAACGTCGCCTGGAAGCTCGTGTCGCCTTCCTTTATCGCAGCAGCCGCCGTGACCTGCACGTCCGCCGCATCCTCGAGCCCGAACCAAGAGTTGAGCTTAGCGCCCGCATCGAATATCACATCGCCATCAGCCTTGCCGCTGAAGGCGGTTGTGGCAACCGGCTTGAGCAGCTTGGCCTTGCCGAGCGTGTAGGTGTTGGTGAAGGTCAAATCCTCGGCCTGTCCCTTGACCGCGACCAACTCCCCGCTCTTGTCCGCCTTGCCCGCTGGATCGACCTTGATCTTGATCTTGTCGTCGGCCTTGAGGTCCTCGCCGCCCGCCAGGCAGTCGCCCGGGATGGTTATCTCGAGCTCCTTCTGCTCGAACGCAGAGGGCGTGCCGCCGATCGTCAACGCGATGCTGGTGGCGTCCGCCGCGACCGCGGCCTTGAGCGAGAGCGCGAGGCCGGTGTCCTTGAGGGGGTCTTCGCTGCCGAGCCACGCCTTGATGTCCGTGTTGGCGGCGATCGCCTTCGTCTTCTCCTCGGTGAGCGTTATCGTCAGATCCTGCGAATATGCCTCACCGGACTTTCCGTCGGGCAACTCGAAGAAACCGTCGGTCGCACCCTCGATCTTGGCCTTGGCCTTCGAGCCACCGCACGATGCGATGCTAAGGCTGACCAGCGCGACGCTGAGCAGCACTAACATTATCTTCTTCATAAAATTTTTTCTCCTTTTTTTAAAGATTTTCCGATATAATGCTATGAATTATATTCAACGCAAAACTTTTTTCAAGTCAAATACCCGTAATTCACTCGCATGTTTGGATAATAAACATGGATGTGTAGAAACAAAATCCAGAATGATAAATTGATTTCCCCTATTCACCTCCTCTCTATTCCTCCATTTTACGCCATTGTTTCAAGTATAGTTGTTTTGCCATTTTTTTTCAAGAACGCATCCCATCGCATCTACAGACAGAATGCATCTGCCGCGCATCAGAACATGAAAGTCTTGGAAATCGAAAAACCATATCCTGACAACAAACCGGCTACGCTGAAATCTACAGGACGGAACAAAAGCATGAGATCGAACGGCTCGAACTCGAATTCGGCGCCCAATGTCATCAGGCACAGAAGATCGCCGCCAAGGCTTATCCCGGTGTCATGCGTGATTTCGACATCTGAAACGTTGATGAATTCAGTCGAAAAAGACAGCATCGTCTTCGGCATTATGCGCTTGGCCACTTTCAAGGACGTTCCGTTAAGATACCTCGAAAAAGCATTCCCGCTCGTTCTTACGCGCTGATTCAAAAGCGATGGGGTCGCATCCGATATGAAATTCGCAAGGAAATTCGTTTGAAGCATGAACACGTCGAAGTCAAGGTTGACGCCCATGTCGTCCGGAAAAGACACGAAGCTGGCGAATTGGGTGGAATTGGACAAATTCGAGAAAAGATCGAGCATGGTGACCGACAGCGAAGTCAGGTATTGCAAATTGCCATTTGACGTATCCGTCTGCAAGACAGCCTGACCGAGCCTGGTCATCACTTCGTTTTCGGTGAGGCCGCCCGAAGATGAGAACACGGGTTTCAGGCTGTCGAATGTCGAATTGCTCAAATCAAACGTCGCGTTGCTTATGTTTATATACAAATCCACCCCGCCCTTAGTCTTATCGTAATCCCTGTACGATGCCTTGAAGTTTATCAAAGGCACATCCAAGGTGCTTCTTTTCCTGTCCCAAGTTATGTCGCCGCTTTCTATGTTAAACCTTCTTTTCAAATAATAGACATCGCCGCTTTCTATCTCGGTCCTGCCTTCGAGATAGAATCTGCCATTCGCCCTGTCGCTATATACCATCCTGACCTTCTGACCTTCCTTCAATACGGCGCTGACTATCGGATTCTTCGTGTCGGGATACACGATGCGGATGTTCTTTCCCGTTCTGATGTTCAAATTGACTTCGGTGCTGGGCACGACAAGTTCGCCGCCGCCTTCGCCATCACCGTCATCGCCGCTGCCGAAAACGAAAGAAGGCGCCTGCATGGGTTTCGACACCAAAGCGTTCTCCCCGAAAACGTCTCCTTGGATTTCAACATTGTCCATCCCTCTTCCCACCAAGAAGAAATCGCCGCATGCCTCCATTATGTTCACATTGTAATCGAAATACGGTATCGGTATGTTGACCTCCACCTTCTGACTTTCGGGAATATAGGCGTTTATATACCAGAACGGATTTGTCATGTTTTCCAAAGACATTCCGGCTTCGACTTCGAAAAACGTGATGCGAGACGACGATTTGTTGACCGACGTGGCGGTAGTTCGGAGCAATCTGACGTCATGACCGTTGCCGAGGACATTCAGATTGTTGATCGTCATGTATTCGTTCTCGTTCCAGAACTCCCATATTTTCATTTCGTCGGCGGAAAGCCGGCAATACACATTCGCATCGTCGGCATTTCCTTCTATCAGCGCCTTTCCGCTGAATACGCCCGATGTGATTTCGAAAATCGGACGAATGACGAAATATCTTGAAAGCCAAACGGGCAATGCGCTGATGTCGCAATCCAAGAAATACGCGCCATTCGAAATCAAGCCTTTGAAAGTTCCGTTTATCGGGAAGGGCTTGGAAAACGCGAGATCGAACTTTCCCGAATCCATATCGACTTCGCCGGAAACGAATCCGTCCGCAAACGTCATTCGGCTGCCGGATGCCGCAATATCGGTCGTCAAATCGCCGAAATCATCGTAATCCATCGTTATCCCCGTTATGCTCAATTTCATGCGCTTGCTGACGGAAGCAATATCCCGGAACGAAAAATCATCGTCCTCGAAACAAACGTCCAATTCAGGGCTGAAAGTGATTGCGATGGTCTTGTCCAGCCTCTTGTAATCATAAGTCCCATCGAAACGCAACGAGGCCGTCTTCTTGGCGATATCCGCTTTCAAATCGATTTTCGTCGCCTTGAATGCCGAGTATCTGAACTCATCGCAATGGAAATCGCATGCTCCGTTGTTGAAGTCTATGGACACATCGAATTCGTCGCCACCGCCCGAAGGGAGAAGCGAAGCCTTTCCGCTAACGCTGAAATCATCCTCCCAATCGGTCGAAAAATCACAATCCAAAGCTATTTTCCTGAAGCCTGTGACCGACGGAGCGGGGTTCAGAACGGTATTCAGGCTTATCGCATTGGAAGTCAAGCCGCGAATCATGCTCAAAACCATTTTCGAATTTCCATCGCTGGATTGAAACCTCAAATCGCCCTCAAGCGTCTTATAAAATTCCTTGTGGAAAAAATCGCCTTTGACATACCCTCCCCCCGAAAACGACATCTCAGGGGAAGCAAAAAGAAAATTCCTCAAGTTGAATTGCGATTGCTCGCAATCCAATTCCCAACCTACCGAAAAATCCGGAAAGACAAACGACATGCGGGAATTTCTCATGGCAATGGTCCGAGATTCGGCATCGGATGCGAATGCGAAGTCGATGTTTGCGACGACATACCTGTCGGGGTCGTAGGATCGGTCGGAGTCGGACGAATCGAAAAGCCTTGCCAAGTCGGGCAGGAGGAAATCGACCGCGCTAACATAAGCGCTCACTCCTTTGGAGAAATCGAATCCCGCCTGGAACCTGTCGGAATAGATGTTGACGCCGTTTTCGAAAAGGAAGCAATAAAAATCATAATTCTCCTCCAATAGCTTGACCGAAACGTCCAACCTCTTGTTTTGAAGCGACGGGTCTATGGCTGCGCTTATCGCGAATTTCCCGCTATCGGTGCTCATATCGAATCCGAGAAGGTGTCCGACAAATGACAAATCGATTTCCGCCACATGATTTTTGGAATATGAAACGGGAAATACGACGGTCCTGCTCTCGTCCGAAAAAGACAAGTCGGATGGTGATTGGATGTTCAAAGGACCTATTTCAAGTCCTTTGCCTGAAAAAGCGATCCTCCGCTCGTCCGACGAAACGCCTAAATCCACGGAGACGGGAAGATTGAGGATCTCCGCCATCCATTCGAAATCGAGCTGCGACTCGTTATTGTTCAAGTCCATGCGCAAATCGAAGTGCGCGGGCTTCGTCTGATTTACAAGCGAATGAACGAACGGCTCTAGGCGAACATCCTCTATCCCCATATCTCCGGTCAGCCACGCAAGCCTCTGATTCAAATCGAGCGTAAAATTCAAATCCAACGGAGATGATTCGGACGCATGGACCCTGGCATTAAGCAAATAATCGGAAAACGACGACTCAAAGGCGCACGTCCGGCTTAGAAACGGCGATGAAACCGATTGCGAACTCGCTTCAAGCATCCCTCCGTCTTTCAAGTTGAAGGCAATCGGAGCGCTGACTATCATCCTGTCCGATTTCCGAACATCCAAGTCAAAATCCGCTCTAATGTTTTCGAGGCGCAAGCTGTCGCTCGTTTCCGCCGAAAAGCGAATGCCGTTCAAATTCAAAAGCAAGCCATCGCCTATTTCCGATTTCATCGCGCTCGATTCGACAAGCAGACCGGCGTTTCCATTCGAATAATCCGCTTTCATGCGCAAGCCTTCGATCCGCATCGGGTTTTCGAACGCTTCGAACTCCATATTTGGAAAATCAAAACCGAAAGCCTTTCCTTCGTCATCCGCAAACCACTTGAACTCCAACCCGTCGCGATGGATATTCAGGTACGGGGTTCTGACATGAAAACCGGAAACCTTCATAGCATCATCGCTGACACTTTTGAGTTTCTCGACAAGCACCTCCATATCACCTTTATCGTCGATCAGCTTCGCAAACGAAAGCGATACGCCCGCCTTTTTGATTTTCAAGCCCCTTTCCAAGTCCAAAAGAAGAGAAAGCCCGTCGATCTTCGCAGAACGGCCTTGGCTTTCGATCGAAACGTTCAAACCCGAAATCCGCACATCCGCTTCGAATTCCGCCAAAAAGCCTTTGATTTTGGAAAAACCGTCGGAATGCTCGCCCGCAGCGCTTTGCGATTCCGTTTCGACATCGGCATCTGCCGATTTGTCCGCGGACCTGTTCAAAACCAATGACAGATTCGCATCGTAGATTTTCGCATTCAGCTTGCCGTTTCCGAAACAAAACCGATTGAACAGGGAAAACACCGAATTGCCGACGAACAGCGTGGCGACATCCATATCCAAGCCTTCACCGTGAATGTCCAAGTTCGTGAAAACGGTCTGACCGAACGGAATGAACGGATGCTCTTGCGCGCTGATGCGGACAGAATTCCCGACAGCGGCAGAAACCATTCTTCTGACCATCGATTCCGCAATTCGACCTGCCGAAAACCTGCACATGGCCAAAGCGAGGAAGAAGGAAGCGAACGCAAAAGCCAGGAACAGGTATTTTGTTTTCCTCAAAACAAGAGATCTGCTCAAGGGAACCTCCTACCAAGGCAACTACAATTCGCCGGACAAACTGCCGCCATGAGCGATTGCGCGAATGAACTTGTTCAAAGGCAAAGCCTCCCTGACATGCCGTTGCGCCCGCTCCACGGTGTTGTTGTTCTCGCTTAAATGAATTAGGAAGACTCCCCTGTTCTCGTTTTTGTTCAGCTTGAGAAGGAACCGCTTTGCCTGGTCATTGCTGAGGTGGCCGTAGTCGGAGCGAATGCGCATCTTGAGCGCATAGGAATACTCATCGTTTTCGTCCAGCATGGCATCATCGTAATCGGCTTCGAGCATGAGAAGGTCGCTTGCATTCGCAAATTCCATCATCTCATCCGTAAAATAGCCCGTATCGGTTATGATGCAGATGCGATTATCGCCGGATTTGATATGGTAGCTCACGCAACCTTCGCTATCGTGACTGGCATCAGTCGCAATCACCTCGAATCCGCCGACGCATATCTTCTCCCTCACGGCGAACAACCGAACGCTTCCGACATCGAGACCAAGCGACACAAAGGCGCTGTGCTCGCGTTTGGCAGCGCACGAGTTCATGCAAATCAATACGGGAATCTTCTTCTGGAGAACTCTAAGGCTATTGGAAGCGTGATCGGGGTGCAAATGGGTGAGAAAAACTGCGCGAACCGATTCCAAGGGTATTCCGCTCTTGTCGAGGAAGGCCGTGAAGCGCCGCGTGCTTATGCCATAGTCAACCACGATGCTATCGGCGCCGTCATAGAACACATAGCAATTACCGCACGAACCAGATGTAGCAACCGCGTATTTCAGCATCGCTTCGCCCCTCCGCCAAGGCAGAACTTCTCCACAGCGAAGGCGAAACCGTCCTCATCATTGGAAAGGGTGATGAAGTCCGCAGCCGCCTTTGCCGCCATCGAAGCATTCGCCATGGCCACTCCAACGCCCGCATTCCTTATCATTGCGGCATCATTGTCATAATCCCCTATCGCCAAAGTATCCTTCATATCCACGCCCAGATGATTCGCAAGAATCGCCAAACCGTTGTTCTTGCCCTTTCCGATGTAATTCATCTCGAGAATGGTCGGATTCGAAAGATAATATTCGTATTCGGGGAATTTGGACATCATCCGCGAATAAACGCCGGGCATCTTCTCATTGACAGCCCGTATCGCTATTTTCATCGGTCCCGAAAACGACCCGTCGACGTTTGACAAAACATCATCGAAATCCGCTATGATGCCATTGCCGTCGTAAAACGCGCTGATGCTGTCGAAAAAAGAATCCTTGCGCTCCACGATCCAATTCTTGCCTATGTAAAGCGCCGGAGTACATTCCTCGTCTCGCAGAAAATGCACTATGTCCCGCATATCGCTCCTCGATATGCTGCCGTCATAGATTGATTCGCCGCGGCAAACTACATGCGCGCCATTATCGTAGGCGCAGCAAATATCCTTTTCCTCCAGCCCCAGCATTTCCAATACCCGCTGACAACCTGACCTGTACCTTCCGGTCGCTATGGCAAAGATGCAACCATGACACATCGCATCTCGGATAGCATCAAGATTCCTTTGGGAAATCTTGCCGTCGGATCTGAGCAAAGTCCCATCCAAATCGGATAAAATCAGCCCTATCATACGTTCAAATCAGCGGTTTTTCCGAAGAATCGGAAAATAAATCCGAATTCTTGCTGGTTCGTCCAAGCCCGATAATCTCCCTGACTTGATTGTCATCAAGCGTTTCCCTTTCGACAAGGCATTGCGCGAGCCTATCGAGTTCTCTGCGATGCTCGGAGAGAATCTTCCTCGTTTCGGAAAGGCATGAGTCTAAAATATTTCTGACCTCTTCATCTATGGTCTTGGCCGTTTCTTCGGAAAAAGACTTCCTTTGGTTTATGTCCCTGCCCAGGAACAGCGGATGATCATCATCGGAATAATTCACGAATCCAAGCTTGCTCATGCCGAATTCGGTAACCATCCTTTGAGCTATGGAAGTGGCTTGCTTTATATCGTTGGAAACCCCTGTGGTTGTCTGCCCATAGACAAGCTCTTCGGCCACATATCCGCCCATTGTGGTCTTGATGCGGCCTAGCAGCTCCTGCTTGTTCTTCGAATACGAATCGTCTTCAGGAAGAGAAATCGTAACGCCCAGCGCATAGCCATGCGGAATCACGGTCACCTTGTGAAGCGGATCGACGCCTTCGACATAATAATGCAGAAGCGTATGTCCTGCCTCATGATACGCAGTCGCCGTCTTCGCTTCAGGGCTCATGATCATGCTTGCTCTCGCCACTCCCAAAACCATCTTGTCCCTTGCCTGCTCGACTTCGGACATTGTGACGAACGGCTTGGAATTGCGAGCCGCCAGAAGCGCGCTCTCATTCGCCAAATTGGCCAAGTCGGCCCCGGAGCTTCCCGGCGTCGCCCGCGCTATCTTCTTGAAATCAAGCGAACTGTCCGTCTTGACTTTAGCGAAATGCAATTGCAAAATGGCTTCGCGCTCCCGGACATCAGGCAATTCGACGGCAACGCGCCTGTCGAAGCGGCCGGGTCTCAGAAGAGCATCGTCAAGCACATCCTGCCTGTTCGTCGCCGCCATGATTATGACGCCTTTGTCAGTACTGAATCCGTCCATTTCGACGAGGATCTGGTTGAGAGTCTGCTCCCTCTCGTCATGTCCGCCGCCTATGCCGGTTCCCCTTGATCTTCCTACGGCATCCAATTCGTCGATGAAGATTATGCACGGCGATTTCTTCCTGGCCTCCGAAAACAAGTCGCGAACCCTTGCCGCACCCATTCCGACGAACATCTCGACGAAATCCGAACCCGAAGTGTAAAGGAAGGTGACGCCCGACTCGCCGGCAACTGCCCTGGCTATCAGCGTTTTCCCCGTTCCCGGAGGGCCTACGAGCAGAACTCCTTTCGGGATTCTCGCGCCCAATGCGGCAAAGCGCTT
>CAMOXM010000055.1:0-8802 GCA_946629155.1 uncultured Spirochaetaceae bacterium
TTCATTCATGCCGCGGAAATCCGCGGCGTTGCTACTATGGCTTGCTAATTCGCCATTTCTGGCAAAAGACATCCAATTCGGAAATCAGCGGAGCACTGTCGTATTTCACTGATTTTGGCGATTTTCCGACCCGTAAGGCATCAGGCAAAATCGGACTCTGAGGTTTTTAGAAGCGCCCAAAACTCCTTTCCCTATCGGAACCAATAGAAACGTCAGTTTAATTCACACCAGTTACTCATCTAGAGCATCCAAAAATATTCCACAGCTCGCTGAAAAAATATTCCACAACTCGCCGAAAAATCCTTTACAAAACGCCCGAAAAAAGATAGTATGGTTGTAATGAAATATAAGAAGAGAATAGTCGATTCTATCCTGTAGGACAAGCTGGAAGCAAAAGGCGCGGTCCTGATAGAAGTCGCGAAATGGTGCGGAAAAACAACTACTGCCACGTAGCAAGCCTCGACGGCTCGGCATATCATTACAGAGACAGTTCCGGCCTCGAATGCGATGCGGTGCTTCACTTGAGAAACGGGCTAATACTTTGTGCATATGCCCGTTTCGGAGGGGAATCCGCAGGGCATGTGGCTTGCGCCGGAAGAGCGAGTAGCGTAAAGAAAGGAGTTTTGAAAAAACCTCGGAAATAAAATTGGGCGGCGAGGACCTCATAAACGAAGGCGCGGCAGCCCTCCTAAAGCTCAAAAGAACGATAGACACATCGAAAATGAAAGATCCTTCTTTCCTCATGGTGCTTGTCGGTCTCGGCAAACATCCCTACAAACGCGAAGACGGGGTTCTGGTGGTGCCGATCGGAGTCCTGAAGAATTGAAGCTCATTTGTGTAAACCGTATGAAATACTTGTTTGAAAATTATTTTACAAAGCACAAGAAACTGTTCGCAATCGACATATTATCCGCAATGTTCGTAGCTGCAATAGACCTGGTTTTTCCGATTGTCACGAGAATGTGCCTTTATCTGTTCATACCAGAGGAAATGTGGAAAGCGTTCTTCATAACAATCGGATTAATGGTCGCGTTCTATGCGTTGCGTTCCATAGCAATCTACAACATGTGGTATTTCGGACACAGCTTCGGAGTGTGCGTCGAACGGGATATGAGAATAGATCTGTTTTCGCATCTTCAAACGCTCGGATACGATTTCTTCGATTCGAATCGGACAGGACAAATGCTAAGCCGTCTGACCACCGACCTTTTCGACATAACTGAAATGTCGCATCACACTCCCGAAGACATCCTCGTCAGCTTCATGACAATCATAGGCGCGATAATCATAATGTTCCGAATGCAATGGAAGCTTGCCCTGACTATCGCAATAGCTTTGCCGATTTTCCTCATCATAGTGATAAAAAACCGCAAGATGATGAAGAAAACCTCGATGGAGGTCAAAAAGAAGACTTCGCATATCAATACCGAATTCGAGGAAGCCATCTCGGCATTCAAATTCGCAAAAGCCGAAAGCAACGAAGCGAAAGAAAGAGAAAAATTCAAGGAAGCGAGCGAAACCTACAAGGAAGCGAAATACTCCTTTTATAAAGCAATGGGCCGTTTCAACGCATCTATGGAGTATCTTTTATGCTTTCTTCCGCTTGCGGTCATAGGTGTCAGCGGCGTTCTGATAATGAAAGACGGCATGGATGCTTTGGACATCATAACATTCAACCTATATGTCGCCTCGTTCGTAAGCCCGCTCAGAAAGTTGGCTGGCACTGTCGAAATACTTGCAAATGGGAAAGCGGGTCTGAAAAGATTTCGGGAAATCCTCGATGTCAAACCGACCGTTACGGACGCTCCGGATGCTATCGAGCTGAAAGAGGTGAAAGGAAGCATAACATTCGAAAACGTAAATTTCTCGTATGACAAAGGCACGGATGTCCTGAAAGATTTCTCGTTTCAAATAGTTCCAGGCGAAACCGTAGGAATCTGCGGAGATTCTGGCGGTGGAAAAACCACGCTGATAAATCTGATTCCGAGATTCTACGATGCTGATAGCGGACAAATATTGATAGACGGCGAAGATGTCAGAAGAATCAAGCAGGAATCCTTGAGGAAGCAAATAGGACTTATAAGCCAAAACGTGTTTCTATTCGCTTCGAGCATCATGGAAAACGTCCGCTATTCCAAACCGGATGCAACAGATGAGGAAGTGATTCATGCCTTAGAGCTCGCCTCGCTTGCCGACGACATAAGCAAAATGCCGAATGGCGCGAATACGATAGTCGGAGAAAACGGCGTCCTTCTTTCCGGAGGGCAACGCCAGAGAATCGCCATTGCCAGGACATTTCTTAAAAATCCCCCTATTCTGATTCTCGACGAAGCCACAAGCGCGCTCGACACGATAACCGAATCGAAAATCCAAAAAACATTCGAACGACTAAGCGAGAATCGCACGACCATCGTCATAGCTCACAGGCTCTCCACCATACGCCGTGCCGACCGCATCGTAGTGATTTCAAATGGGAAAATAGTCGAAACAGGCGTTCCCGACGAACTGATGGCAAACGAGCATAGCACATTCAAAGCGCTTCAGCAAGCAACCAACCTAAATCTGTCGGAAAAATAATTCGAAATCTGTCGGAAAAATCTTGCCAAAAACAGACAGCGAACCAAATATACGCTGCCACCATAAGCCATGTATTCTTCCCAAGCGTCTGCCTTTTCAATTCCGGCGTATTCGTAGAATTCGCTGAATGACAACGGATGAAGCCGTATCTCGCACCCTCTATCTCGAAAATTAGTCGCAACATCCTTCGAGAGAAGCCTGGAATTGCTTCCAGTCACATAAATATCAAGATTCGGGCGAGCCATAAGGTCATTTAAAATATCATAAAAAGTAGTGCGTATAGAAGATCCCTATCCTCTTCCGGCACAGATGATTCATCAACATTCCCTCTTTTCACCCTGTAGCACAACTGGATCTCATCTATGAATATGTAAAAATCATCTTTCTCGTTTATCCTCGACAGAACGTAATCGTAAAGCGCATTGGGGTTTCTACAATCCTCAAAGCCCTTTCTGTCAAGTTGAATCCGAAATATATGCGCATCGTCAATCCCAATAGAATTCAAATACCTCTTGTACAACTCGAAAAGAAGATATGATTTCCCGCATCTCCTAATGCCGGTGATAATCTTGACCAATCCGTTCCCTTTTTTGGATATAAGCTTATTCAAATAGTAATTCCGCTTGATCATACGCACCCTATAGTGCAAAGTTTGTTATTAAAAGAAGAAAGTTTGCACTAAAGCAGTTTAGCACAAAGAAATAATTGAGGTTTTTTCAAAACTAATTTCAAGACGTTGCGAAGCCTATTCCGGCGCAAGGCGTTCCTCTCCGAAACGGGCTAATACTTTGTGCATATGCCCGTTTCGAAAGGGGAATCCGCAGGACTTGCGGCTTGCACCGAGATCCGAGCAGCGTGAAGGAAGGAGTTTTGAAAAAACCTCAATTGTTTAAAGGGCGCTTCTAAAGCAACTCACAAGAAATCAGACAAAAATCTTATTGAAACAGCTTCCTCAGGTTTTGCTTGCCCTTCCTGAAATGCAGCAAATATGCAACAACATGGATCGAAATGCCGGCGATTATGGCAACAATAAGGTCAAAGCAGATAGTCAAGATGAACGTCGCGAACAGTTCTACGATATTCAGGATCTTCTTGTCTTTGGCGACGCGCTCTGTGATAATATTCCTGAAATTCCGCCATCCGGACATGTTGTAGGCTACGGAAAACAGAATAGCCGCTATTACGGGCATCGGTATGAGCGACATGCAAGGAACCAAAAACAGCAACGACAGCAACAGGGCTATTGCGTGGAACATCCCCGCAATCGGCGTCTTTCCGCCGTTCTTTATGTTCGCAGCCGTCCTCGCGATGGCGCCGGTCGCCGGAATCCCGCCGAAAACAGCCGATGCCATATTTCCCAAACCCTGTGCGATAAGCTCCGTATTCGGATAATGCCTATCGCCTGTCATCTCGTCCGCCACCTTAGCGGACAGGAGCGATTCGACGGATGCCAAAAGCGCTATCACAACCGCATCAGACAACACGGTGAAATCGAGAAGCGGCCTGAAATCTGGAACTATGAATCGCGGGGCTTGCGGCCTAATCACATACAATCCGCCTATCGTCTTGACATCCGCCTTGAAAACAGATACTGCGATTATTCCGAGAACGACAGCGATGAAAGCCGCCGGAATCCTCTTTCCAATGCGCGGGACAAGAGGCCAGATAAATATCACAGCCAATGCTGCGCTGGCGAAAACCAAAGTGCTCGAATCGGTCGAACCGATATGTTTGAAGAAGCACAAAAGCTTGTCAAGCGTCTCAACGGGTTTCTCACTATAGGCAAGTCCGAAAAAGTCCTTGAGCTGTCCGAACAATATCGAAATCGCTATTCCGCCCGTAAATCCTACCACAATCGGGTAAGGCATCTTATGTATGTGCTTCCCCAATTTGAATAGACCAAGTACGATTATTATCAATCCTGCGGCAAACGCCGATGCCGCAAGGCCGGCCATGCCGTTTCTGGCTATTATGCCTGCGACTATCGTTGCAAAGGCGGCGGTAGGACCTGCTATCTGAACCTTGCATCCGCCGAAAGCCGACACGACGAAACCTGCTGCAATCGCCGTATATAATCCCTCTTCCGGCCCTGCTCCGGACGCCAATGCCAAGGCTATGGATAGCGGAAGCGCTATTATGGCCACGATGAGGCCGGCTATCAGATCGCCAGTCAATTGGCTGAAACCATAACCTTTCAGACATTCCAGCAACTTGGGCCTGAACACCCCTTCGTTCACCATGACCGTTTCATTTGCTTCGGCATTCATACTCGACACCTCCAAAAATCGATTCATTTTTTGCTATCAGATTCGCTATGAGCATCTTCGGCTATGACATAATCTATCTCAGGCACGAGGAATTTGCCGCTTTTGCGCCATTCCCGCACCGTCACATCCGCCTTGAACACCTCATTTTTGCACGTTGAGAAAAGATTGGCTTTTGTCGCAGCTCCTTTTTCCAACAGCTTTCTCGCTTGCGCTTCCGTTATCTTATGAAAAATTCCCGATTTCCGATAGATGACTTTAATGAAGTCGCCATCGCGATAGTTGTACGAATTTTCGCCTTTCCAGAAAGGAGGCAGCAGCTTCATGCGATTTTCTCTGATTGTCTCTGAATCCGCCTTTGCGCCCTTTATGATGGGGTCTATGCTCTCCAGAACGGATTTCACAAGGGTTTCGATGCTTGCCTCGCCGTTTTCTATCCTTTCCTGAATATTTTCCCATTTGCGCGTCACTTCGGGGCTCATTATCTCTTCGGGAACGTTTTCCACATATCTATGGGCAAGCGGCGTGGATGCGACGAATTTGCCTGACATGATAAGGTATCCGGATTCGAATTGGCGCTTGACTATCGCATCGCGAGTCGCCGGAGTGCCAAGCCCGTTCTTCTTCAAATGCGCGAGAAGGTCGGCGAGAGTGAATCTTTTCGGAGGTTTGGTCTTGCTCATCTTCACACGGCAATCGGAAAGCAAGAATTCCTTTTCATCGGTAAAAGGTATTTCTACGTTTTCCTCTTTCTCCTCGCCGTCGTCTTCGTCTGACAACGATTCGAGCCTGCTCCAACCCCGCTCGACCAATACGGTCTGGCAAACCTTGGCGATTCTGCCTTCCGGCAAATCGATTGTCAATGTTTTCCTGTGATCGACATCGTCTCCCATGAATTGCATGAGGTAGCGCTTGGCGATTTCGCAATAGCACAAATGCTCCATGTCGGTCAGTTGCGACAAATCAGCGGAAACGTTCTGAGGGATTATGCCGAAATGCTCGGCCACCTTATCGCTATCGACAAAGCATTTGCTCTTGTAGCCGGGCTCTTCGCAATATGCCATGTTCATGTCGCGAAGATTGGCCAAAACGGTTCGCACATCGCGATCATGACTATCGTAGTAGGACATCGGAAGCTCGCAATGCTCCGTCCTATTGTATGTTATCAGGTTGTATTTGTCGCGAAGGCTCTGAGTCAATTCAAGGGTCTCATCGGGCTTGATCTTGAATCTCTGCATGTGCTTCTGCAAGGTCAGCAGCGAAAAAGGCATCGGCGGAACTCTGCGAACATCGGTTTCCTTGACTTCGCCTGAAAAATCCTTGCCATCTATAATCGATTTCAACTCTTCGATTTTAGCAGGATCGGACAAATATCCATATTCATCGAGCAATCTGTCATCCTTGGGCAAAACAACCTTTACCACGCATGATTTTCCATTGGCGAATGCTTTGAAAAACAATGTTGCGAACTCACGCGAGGCAAAAGCCTCTATGTCCTTGTCCCGCTTGACAACCGAATAGACTACGAATGAAGCAACGCGGCCTATGTTGATTTTGATTCCCGTCTGAAGCGTCTTGGCTCTCGACAAATTGAATCCATGGACCATATCGGCAATTCCTCTCGCCTCAGCGCTATCGCGCAAGCCTCTGTAAAGGGAATTGTCCTTAAGCGATTCAAGCGATTTCTTCAGGGCCTCAGGGGTGGTGTCCGCCGTATTAAGCCTGGTTTCCTTCTTTTTGCAGCCGATGTCCAGCAATACCTCATCTACGAGCAGCTGGCCTTCGGCATCCATGTCGCCTGCGTTCACGACCTCGTCTATCTCATCAAGTTCGAGAAGCGATTTCACATTGTCGTAGAGCTCCTGCTTGTCTTTTTTAACTTCCTTGGGCCAATAATTGCAAACGCAAATCGGCAAATCCTCAAGCCGCCACTTCGCCCATTTCGGATTGATTTTATAAGGCTCGACATGTTCCATGATATGGCCAGCGAGGTGCGTTATGTAATAATCGGAGCACATGTATGTCCTGTCGTTCACACGCTTTCCCTTCTGCCTGATGCATTGGACGATATTTCTCGCTAAAACCGGTTTTTCCGCTATTATCAGTTTCATAACACTTGTTATATTACTTATGTAAGTTTATTATCGCACATTATGAAATATGCGTTTCCATCTCTTTTCGACGCTTTCGCCCCAAACGGCGCACGAAATTCAAATCGGATAATCCTACCGATAAGAATCTGGCTACGCAGGCTGCAGACAAGGCAAGCGGAACAAACTCGCACGCTAAACTAAGAAAACTGTCAGGCGGCAAATCGGATATGAAAGCGGAAGTGCCGCCCGCTATGGACGAATATGCCGATTTCACTGCGAATGTTGACATGACATTATTGAGGAAATGAAGCGCAAGAGGAACATAAATCCTATCGGAGACCTCATACAAATATGTGAAATACAAGCCGGCAATAAAATATATGAATAAAATCATTGCCTTATCAGAAGAACGCACGACTTCAGGGTTTCTGATATGCGCCAACGAGAACAACATGGATGCAAACACGAACAAAATTTGTATCAGGATGCTCTTGATTCGGCTATCCTTGTCCTCATCATTGTCCTTATCTTCCGCAATATAGAGCTTTTTCCTCTTGAATAACGGAAATTTGAGCCGCAATAACAACTTTTTCGCCATTCCATACAGCAAGAAGCGAAACACGAACTCCTCTGCAGCGCACGAAGCAATCAAAAGCATGCAAAGGAACGCTGTCTGATAGGAATTAAGAGCGAACCCATCAGCGCTTATGAATCTCAACGACAGCAGATAGCTGATACCTGTTCCGATTAGAAAAGAAGCGGACGCAGCTATCAATATCTGCCATGGCTTACAATTTTGCGGATTCAAGCTTCGCATTTATGCGACCCTCCGATTGCTTGACATACCGCATATAGAATAAAGGACGGCTGACAAGACTTATCTTGCCATCGCTCGCTTCCTTGGCAATGGTCTCGGCTTCATTCGAATCTGCGGCAGCCTTCATATAGGAAAGGCATGCGCCGAATCCCATCAGGACGCTTTCCAAAACGTACAAATTGAATTTCGCTTCTTTGCCATGCGATATGGCGAACAAATAATCAAATTTGCAATCATCGAACAAAGCAATAAGCCCTGCGATAAAATTTTCTACATCCGATGGAATTCCCTTGCCATCCGATTCGAATGCGAAACCAAACTCGATTCCATCGGATGCGCCGGTTTCCTGCAACCTCGATTTCAAATCCCGAAAATCAACAACCTTTGAATATCCATGCTTTTCCAATTCGGCGGAAATCACATCGGAATTGTCATCGGAATAGAAAAACCTGAGTTTGTTCATGTCATCACCCATAAGTCAAACCATCCCCTTCCATTTGGATACGAGCTCTTCGATGTCGGACGAAAGATAGAGCGTCTTATTCACAAGCTTACGCACTTTCTTCTTCTCCTGCAGATTCTGCGCTGCGCAAGTCTGCTTGAGTTGCGAAGCCACCGATTCAAGCGCTTTGAGCTGGACTTCGAGAACTTTCAGGCTGCTGTCGATCTTGAGTTTCTCATCATCCGTCTCGAATTCCCTGTATTCTGTGGAAATTCCGTTGAAGCGCAATAGATCGAATGTTTCGCCGAACGATGGCGCGTAAGCGTTTATGCCATAGTCCTTATTGAGAAAACCGGCGAAGAACATTGCGTTCTTGTCTTCGCCATGAACCACGAACACCTGCTTGAGCCTTTCCTTGTCAAACCCTGAAATCCAATCGAGAATCCCTCTCTGATCCGCATGGCCCGATAATGCGGATGTGGTGAGAACCTCGGACTTGACATCAATCGTGTCGCCGAATATCTTCACCGATTTGGCGCCATCGACTATCATCCGGCCCAAAGTCCCCGCCGCCTGATAGCCCGTGAAAAGAACAGTGGATTCCGAACG
>CAMOXM010000056.1:0-8709 GCA_946629155.1 uncultured Spirochaetaceae bacterium
GGATAGGATAAGAAAGGCGGCGACGGGATTCGGCTTTTCCGGAATAGAGATATATAATCCTTTTTCAAGAAACGACTTTTCAGGAAAAGGATGTCCTTTCGACAAGGGAATGACGGCATCCACCGCTCGAATGCTTGCGGATTCGGGATTGAGGGTTCCTTGCATAGACTCTCCGTTCGATCTGGCCATCGAAACCGACCACGAACGCATAAGGGATCTTATCGCGCTTGCCCGCGCCCTCAGATGCTCATGCGTCGGGGTGAAATCAACATCGACCAACCCCGATGTCGCAAGTCTGCTCGATTTTGCGCGCAAAAGCAATGTCATGATTCTCATCTCGACCAGATTGGCTTTCGAGAGCACGGAAACGCTCAGGGCCTTTCTCGATGAGCGTGCGGATGATTTCCTCGCTGCGCTTTGGGACGTGCATCATACGTTTAGGATAGGCGAGAGCGCTGCGGATTCGATACGCAACCTCGGCGCTTATGTCAGGCACGTGCATTTGAAGGATTCGGACACAAGCGGGGCGTATCGGCTCATAGGCGATGGCGACGTTCCAGTGCCGTCTTTCATGCAGGCTTTGAATTCCATCGACTACGACGGATTCATATCAATGGAATGGAAACCTGAATGGGGCAGCGACATCGGCTATGACATTGCGTTTCCGTATTTCATCAATTATATGAGCCAGTTCGACTCTCCTCGCGGCAAGAAAGGCGATTTGCAATACAATCACGACAGGACAGGCAGATTCGTATGGAAGAAGTTCGATCTCGTATCTCTCACTTTTTCACAAGTCCTTTCCAGAATGGTCGAGGAATTTCCCGATCAATATGCTTTCAAATACACTACGCTTGATTACACCAGGACATACAGGGAGTTCGAAAGGGATGTCGATGAATTCGCCGCCGCTTTGATTTCCTTGGGCGTTCGCAGAGGGTATAAGGTGGCGGTTTGGGCTACGAATGTTCCTGCGTGGTTCATAACCTTTTGGGCTGCTGTGAAAATAGGCGCCGTCCTCGTCACCGTGAATACCGCATACAAGATTCATGAGGCGGAATATCTTCTGCGTCAAAGCGATACGCATACGCTGGTGATGATAGACAGGTGCCTGGATTCCGATTACAAGGCGATTATCGAAACATTGTGCCCCGAGCTCAAATCAACTGAGAAGGGAAGCCCTTTGAGATCTAAAAAGCTGCCGTTTTTGCGCAATGTCATTACGGTCGGATTCAGGATGGGCGGCGCGCTTGATTTCGAGGAGGCTAAGGCCAGAAGCGTTCTCGTTTCGCATCACGAAGTCGAAGCCATGGCCAGAAGAGTTCGTCCGGATGATGTCTGCAATATGCAATACACTTCGGGAACGACTGGATTCCCGAAGGGCGTCATGCTTACGCACTACAATGTCATAAACAATGGAAAATGCATAGGCGACAGAATGGATTTATCCACTGCGGATCGCATGATGATACAGGTTCCGATGTTCCATTGCTTCGGAATGGTGCTTTCGATGACGTCGTCGATGACTCACGGCGCCACGCTTTGCCCTTTGCCTTATTTTTCGGCCAAATCCTCGCTTGCCTGCATAAGTCAGGAAAAGATAACCTGCTTCAATGGCGTTCCTACGATGTTTATAGCCATGTTCAATCATCCTGATTATGTCAAAACCGATTTCTCGCACATGAGAACCGGCATAATGGCAGGTTCCGGTTGTCCGCCCGAATTGATGAAAAGGGCGGCTGATCCCAAGGAAATGAATATGACGGGCATAGTGAGCGTCTATGGCCAGACGGAATCTGCTCCGGGTTCGACGATGTCGTCATGGGACGATCCTTTGGATTTGAGAACCGAAACCGTAGGATATTCGTTTCCGCATGTCGAGTGCAAGGTCATCGATCCTGAAACGGGGGCGGAAGTCGATGTCGGCGTCAACGGCGAATTCTGTTCGAGGGGCTACAACACCATGAAGGGATATTACAAGATGCCTGTCGAAACCGCCAAGACGATCGATAAGGACGGCTGGCTTCACTCAGGAGATCTGGCTGCGAAGGACGAGAACGGAAACTACCGCATAACCGGAAGGCTTAAGGACATGATAATCCGAGGAGGCGAGAACATCTATCCCAAGGAGATCGAGGAGTTCATATACACGCATCCGAAGGTCAGGGATGTTCAAGTCATCGGCGTTCCGGACGAGAAATACGGCGAGGAGGCCTGCGCTTGCATAATATTGAAGGATGGGGAGAATATCACGGAAGAGGAGATGTCGGAATACATAAAGGCTTCTTTGGCCAGGCATAAGGTTCCGCGCTACATTCGATTCGTCTCCTCGTTTCCCATGAATGCGGCAGGCAAGATATTGAAGTACAAGATGAGAGAGAACGCAGTCGAGGAACTGGGATTATGAACAAGGAGAACACGTCCGAACAGATAAAAGAGATAGCGAAGCGAATAAGGGAGCTTCGCGAGATCGTCGGACTTACAATCGATCAGATGGCGGCGATGACCGAGGTCAGCGCCCGAAGATACGCATCCTACGAAAACGGAAACGAGGATTTCCCATTTACCTTCCTCCACAAATGCTCGTTGGCGTTCGGCGTGGAGATAACGGCGCTTCTCGAAGGGAAATCGGCGCGTCTCTCCACGTATGCCATCACGAGAAAAGGCGGCGGCATATTGACCGCCGAAGAGGATGGAATAGCCATCAGGAACATGGCGGCGATGTTCCGTCAGAAGCTCGCTACGCCTTATTTCGTGAAATACGCGGATTCGGATGAACTTCAGGACAAGCCAATACATACCACGACGCATGCAGGCCAGGAGTTCGACCTTGTTCTGAAAGGCTCCATGAGAATCAGGATAGGCGAGCACGAGGAAGTGCTGAACGAGGGCGACAGCGTGTTCTACAAGTCCTCCACTCCGCATGGAATGATAGCCGTCGGCGGAAAAGACGTGGAGTTCCTCGCGATGATAATGTCATCTTCTGAAAAGGAGCAGACTTTCGTCATCGCGCCGCGCAAGGATACGAAATCCAGACGCAGGCTCGGAATCGAGAAATTCGTCAAAGTCGAGGAGAATGCCGACGGTTCGCTAAAGGGCATTTCGTATGAAAACGACAAGGAATTCAATTTCGCCTATGATGTCGTCGATTCCATTGCGAGGGAATATCCAGACAAGCTCGCCATGGTTCATGTCTCGAACGATGGAACTGAAAGGAGATTTTCCTTCAAGGATATAAAGGATTATTCCTCTCAGACCGCAAACTATTTCGCGTCGCTCGGAATAAAGAGAGGCGACCGTGTTCTCCTCATACTCAAGAGGCATTACCAATTCTGGTTTTCCATACTTGCGCTGCATAAGATAGGCGCGATTGCGATTCCGGCCACGAATCAGCTGATGAGTCATGATCTGGAATACAGGATAAAAACCGCAGGCGTCTCCGCCATAATCTGCACGGGCGACGGCATAGTGGCCGAGGAGGCCGAGAAGGGCGAGAAAGCGGCCGGCGTCCAGCTTACGAAAGTCATGGTGAACGGCAAAAGGGACGGATGGCGCGATTATAATAGCGAATTCGGTTTTTTCTCGCGTCGCTTCGTTCGCCAGCCGGATGCTCCATGCGGAAACGACACCATGCTGATGATGTTCACTTCGGGCACTACGGGATATCCGAAGATAGCCATGCATAGCTATAGGTATCCGCTCGGACATTTCGTAACGGCGAAGTATTGGCACATGGTGGAGGAGGACGGATTGCATTTCACCATTTCGGAGACGGGATGGGGAAAGGCCCTTTGGGGGAAGCTCTACGGCCAATGGATGTGCGAAGGCGCGGTATTCGTCTATGATTTCGACAGATTTGATGCGGACAAGATATTGCCGATGTTCAAGCAGCATTCCATCACCACTTTCTGCGCGCCGCCTACGATATACAGGATGTTGATAAAGCAGGACATATCCAGGTTCGATTTGTCTTCGATTCACCATGCCTCTACGGCAGGCGAGGCGCTTAATCCCGAAGTATTCAAGAAGTTCGAGGAGATAACAGGACTTCAGATAATGGAAGGGTTCGGACAGACCGAAACCACGCTTACAATCGGGAACCTCGCCGGCAACAGCCATAAGATCGGGGCGATGGGAAGAGTCGTGCCGCCTTATGACATACATCTTCTCGATCCCGACGGAAAGGAAGTGCCTATCGGAGAAAATGGTGAGATATGCATAAGCTTGAAGGATGGAATGCTGCCGGGATTGTCTCTCGGATATTATAACAATCTGGAGGAAACGGTTGAGAAATGGCATGACGGATGGTATCATAGCGGTGATTTGGCTTGGAAAGACGAAGACGGGCTTTTCTGGTATGTCGGCCGCACGGACGACGTCATAAAGTCGTCGGGCTACAGGATAGGGCCGTTCGAGGTGGAGAACATCATAATGGAGCTGCCATACGTCCTTGAATGCGGAGTCAGCGCCGCCCCCGATCCCGTCCGCGGCCAGGTGGTCAAGGCCTCCATAGTCCTCGTAAAGGGCAAGGAGCCGTCCGAAGAGCTCAAGAAGGAGATCCAGGAATATGTGAAGACGCACACGGCGCCTTACAAATATCCTCGTATAGTGGAATTCAAGGAGAGTCTTCCCAAGACGATTTCCGGCAAGATAATAAGGAGCAAGCTTTGAGTATCGGTAGCGCAGACATTGCAAACGGCCGAACCGGCGGCAGGAGCAGGCAATCCGAATCTTTCGGAATCATGGATAGGTTCGTCAAAGTCGAGCGCCGCGATGACGGAACGGTCGGAAAGGTGTCGTTCGAACATGACGATTCCTTCAATTTCGCTTTTGACATCGTGGATTCCATCGCCATGAAGACGCCGAATAAGCTCGCGCTTCTTTACGTAGCCGATGATGGTTTGGAGAAGAGCTTCACTTTCAAGGATATCAAGGATTACTCCTCGAAAGCGGCGAATTATTTTCTTTCGCTCGGCATAAAGCGAGGTGATAAGGTTCTGCTTTTGCTGAAAAGGCATTATCAATTCTGGTTTTCGATAATCGCGCTGCATCGGATAGGGGCGATTGCCATACCTGCTACGAACCAGCTCAAGCAGCATGATCTCGAATACAGGATAAAGGCGGCTGGAATCCGCGCCGTGATATGCACGGCTGACGGAGATCTTCACGAGGAGTTGGAAAAGGCTGAGAAATCCGCAGGCATCGACCTTGTGAAGGTGATCGTCAACGGATTTCGCAAAGGCTGGCGCGACTTCAACAACGAGTTCGTGGTGTTTTCTGATGTTTTCAGACGGACAATAGACTCGCCTTGCGGAAACGACCTCATGCTCATGTTCTTCACTTCGGGTACCACAGGCTATCCCAAAATCGCCATGCATACCTATCGCTATCCGCTCGGGCACTTCGTTACGGCGAAGTTCTGGCACAAAGTGGAGAATGACGGCTTGCATCTTACTATTTCGGAAACGGGCTGGGCCAAGGCCCTTTGGGGGAAGCTCTACGGCCAATGGATGTGCGAAGGCGCGGTCTTCGTCTATGATTTCGACAGATTCCATGCCGAAAGGATTCTCCTTATGTTCGAAAAATACAGCATCACCACGTTTTGCGCGCCGCCTACGATGTATAGGATGCTTATAAAAGAGGATATCTCGCGATACGATTTGTCTTCGATTCGCCATGCTTCCACTGCCGGAGAGGCGCTCAATCCGGAAGTTTTCAGAAAATTCGAAGAGCTTACGGGACATCGCATAATGGAGGGGTTCGGGCAAAGCGAGACTACGCTGATCATCGGAAATCTCGACGGTCAGATGCATAAAGTAGGCTCAATGGGCAAACCGATCCCTTCCTATAGCATAAGCCTTATCAATAAGGATGAGGAGGAGTCCGGCGTGGGCGAGCCGGGCGAGATATGCATCGACATAAGCAAAGGTTTGCCTTGCGGCTTGGCAATAGGCTATTACAACAATGCGGAGGAAACGACTCAAAGATGGCGCAACGGCTGGTATCATACCGGAGATTTGGCATGGATGGATGAGGATGGATTTTTCTGGTATGTCGGCCGCACGGACGACGTCATAAAGTCGTCGGGCTACAGGATAGGGCCGTTCGAGGTGGAGAACATCATAATGGAGCTGCCATACGTCCTTGAATGCGGAGTCAGCGCCGCCCCCGATCCCGTCCGCGGCCAGGTGGTCAAGGCCTCCATAGTCCTCGTAAAGGGCAAGGAGCCGTCCGAAGAGCTCAAGAAGGAGATCCAGGAATATGTCAAGGAAAACACTGCGCCTTACAAATATCCGCGCATAATAGAATTCCGCGATGCGCTTCCGAAAACCTTTTCGGGCAAAATCATAAGGAGCAAGCTCTGAGTGGAAGCGTTCGAGGCGAAAAGGCTTACATTGTTCATGGGCCATTACGGCAGCGGAAAGACCAATCTGGCATTGAATTTCGCTCGTTTGCTGAAAGCCCAGGGCAAATCGGTCGCTATTGCGGATTTGGACATAGTGAACCCGTATTTCAGGACGAAGGATAGTCAGAAAGAGCTTGAGGCGGAGGGAATACGGCTGATAGTCTCGGAATATGCCAATTCCAATGTTGACTTGCCGTCCATGAGGGCCGAAACCTATGCGCTTGTGGATAGCCGCACGGAATACGGCGTGCTTGACATAGGCGGAGATGACAGGGGCGCTTTGGCGCTCGGAAGATATGCGGATGACATACTTGAGGAGAACAACTACGATGCTTTTCTGGTGGTGAACCGAGCCAGGCCTTTGACTCAGAGGGCGCAAGATGCCGCGAACGTGGCCAGGGAGATAGAAAATGCGAGCGGAATCAGGTTTACGGGAGTGATAAACAATAGCAATATCGGCGAAGAGACCACAGCGGAATACGTGTTGGAAAGCATTGCATGGGCGCGTTCGGTTTGCAATCTGCTTTCGGTCAGGCTTGTCTGCACGACGGCGATGCGTGAATTGAATCTGGCTGGAACCGTTCCTGTGGATTTGAGGAGGTATGAATGGCAAAAGTGACTTTTTCGGAGGAGAACTGCAAAGGCTGCGGGCTTTGCGTGGAAGCATGCCCTAAGCATTTGCTTCAGCTTTCCAAACAGAAACTCAACAAGAAAGGGCATTCGCCCGTGGAGATGACCGATCAGGAACAATGCATCGGCTGCGCGTTTTGCGCTACCATGTGTCCCGATTGCATTATTACGGTTGAGAGGTGATTATGAGCGAAAAGGTATTGATGAAGGGCAATGAGGCGATTGCGGAGGCGGCGATACGCTCCGGTTGCCGGCATTATTTGGGATATCCGATAACCCCGCAGACCGAAATAGCGGCGTATATGGCGAAGAGAATGCCGAAAATAGGCGGCACGTTCGTTCAGGCGGAAAGCGAGATAGCCGCTATCAACATGGTCTATGGAGTGGCATCGACAGGTCGCAGGGCCATGACTTCGTCGTCTTCTCCGGGCATTTCGCTCAAATGCGAAGGCATATCGTATTTGGCGGGTGCGGATCTTCCGGCATTGATAGTGAACATTCAGCGCGGAGGTCCTGGGCTTGGCGGAATACAGCCGTCGCAGAGCGATTACTTCCTCTGCACGAGAGGTCCCGGACATGGTGACTTCAGGCTTATCGTTCTTGCCCCATCGTCCGTTCAGGAAATGGCGGATCTCACCAGCATGGCATTTGATTTGGCTTTCAAATACAGGATGCCTGCGATGCTTCTCGCCGACGGCACTATGGGTCAGATGATGGAGCCCGTCCTTCTGAAGGAAGAAAGGAAAATCGCCTTTGATGCGGATTGGGCGGCTACGGGAACGAGGATGGAGAGGCCGCACAATGTCATAAATTCGCTTTATCTCGATCCGCAGGCGCTCGAGAACAAAAACATAGAGCGTTTTGAGAGATATAGGAAAGTCGAAAAGAAGGAGACCAGATGGGAGGAATTCATGCTGGAGGATGCGGAATACGTGATAGTTTCCTACGGCATAACCGCCAGAATAAGCAGGAATGCTATCATCAAAGCGAGAAAATCCGGAATCAAGGCGGGGATGATAAGGCCGATAACCTTGTGGCCTTTTCCGTCTGCTCCGATAGGAAAGCTTGCCGATAGGGTCAAGGCTTTTCTGAGCGTTGAAATCAACATGGGTCAGATGATAGACGATGTCAGGCTCGCAGTCGAGGGGAAAGCGCCGGTGGAGCTTTGCTTCAGAGCCGGCGGAATGATTCCTTCGCCGGATGAGGTTCTCAAATCATTGAAAAAGCTTGCGAGGAGGAAAATAGGATGGCGATAGTGTTTCAAAAACCGAAATCATTGGCTGATGTTCCGCTTCATTATTGTCCTGGCTGCACGCATGGGATAGTCCATAGGCTTGTCGCACAAGCCATCGATGATCTTGGAATCGAGGGAAGAACGATAGGAATAGCGCCTGTCGGATGCGCGGTCATGGCTTACGACTATTTCAATTGCGATATGATAGAAGCTTCCCATGGAAGAGCGCCTGCGGTCGCTACCGGAGTCAAAAGATCCATGCCTGAGAATATAGTATTCACTTATCAAGGCGATGGCGACCTCGCTTCCATAGGGATGTGCGAGACGATCGGAGCAGCCGCTCGCGGCGAGCATATAACGATTATTTTCATAAACAACGCCATTTACGGAATGACCGGCGGACAGATGGCGCCTACGTCTTTGCCCGGACAGATCACTC
>CAMOXM010000057.1:0-8576 GCA_946629155.1 uncultured Spirochaetaceae bacterium
TCATATTCGTTTCGAGAGCGTTTCATCTCCTCTTTAGTTTTATAGCTTTCATCCTTTCCGTTCAAAGAAAAAGCGATGTTCATTTTCTTCCCCCCGTCAGCTTTTCGGAATGCAAAATGTGACCCATGACGGTTTCCGTAGGATTAGGTATGGAAGTGATCTTCCTGTTTATGGCTCTGGAAAGGGCGTCAACATAAGCGGCGCCGCTGCCGTTGAATACGAGCTCACCCATTCCCTTGGCCCCGTAAGGTCCCCATTGATACGGCTCATTAGCGTAATAGACCTCCTGCGAAGGAAGATCCATCGAGGTCGGAATGATGTAATCGCTCATCGAATGCTGCTTAAAATAGCCGCCGTTGTTCTCCAAAAGCTCTGTGGATGCCCAGCCTATGCCCTGAGCGATCCCTCCGTTCACCTGGCCATGAACAATCAGCGGATCAATGCAATTCCCGACATCGTGGGCCGACCAAACGCCCTTCACCTTCGTTTCCGCGGTTCGAGCATCCACCTCGACTTCAACCACGCAAGCGCCCCAGCCGTAGCCAAGATAGGCATATCCTTGGAATGTCTCCTGGTTCCACGGGTATCCTTCCGGATGCTCATAATGCGCTTCGCACTCTATCTCGTCCGCCTCGTTCCATCTTGATTTGAGCTCCTGGCAGGCTTTCATCACGAGATTGCCCGGTACCATAGTCGATCTCGATGCCGCGGTCGGCCCGGAGTCCGGAACCAAATTCGTGTCGGGGTAATTGTAAATCACCTTGTCGTATGGAATTCCAAGCGTTTTCGCGGCAATGCGGCAAACGGCCGAAGAGAACCCCTGCCCCATCTCGGTCTGACCGGCTTTGACAAGTACGGTTCCGTCCTTCTGCTTCCTGACCTTGACGACGGCCTTTATTATCGCGCTCTCTCCGTTCCCCGTAAATGCGCCGCCGTGATTGTAAAGGGAAAAGCCTATGCCCTTCCCGCTTCCGAAACCGTATTTTCTGCTTTTCTCATAATATCCCGATGCCTTGCAGACATTCTCGATCAATTCAGGGACTCTGACTTTTTCGACTATTTTTCCGTTCGTAATGGTCGTATCGCCCTGCTTTATCAGATAGCGCTTCTTGTAATCGACAGGATCCACTCCGATGCTTTCAGCGATATGGGTCAGGTGCGTTTCCAAAGCGAAAATCGTCTGCGGCGCCCCGAACCCCCTGAAAGCGCAGGAAGGAAAAGTATTAGTGGCCATGGAAAAGCCTCTCACCCTTGCGTGAGGGAATCTATACACGCCCTCGATATGCATGCATCCGCGCTGAATCACTATGTAGGAGGAGGCGAGGTATCTGCCGGCATTGTAATACACTGTCGAATCCATCGCAAGAATATTGCCTTTCCTATCCAAAGCAGTCTTGAATTTCACGAGCGAAGGGTGTCTCTTGACGGAAAACCGAGTGTCCTCCTCCCTGTTGAATATGAGTTTGATCGGCTTCTTGAGATAATATTCAGCAAGGATAAGCGGTCCCGCTATCACATCGGGAAAATGCTCCTTCCCTCCGAATGCTCCGCCCGTGGACATCTGTCTGACGATGATGTCTTCGGGAGTTATCCCAACCACGCCGGCTACGGATTTTCTGATGTAGAACGGACATTGGCATGAAGCGTAGAAAACGAATTTGCCATCCTCGTAATTCGCGACCATTCCATTGGTTTCGAGATGCATATGCTCCTGGAATCCGGTTTTGAGCTCTTCCTCCACGATCTTATGCGCGCCTTCCATTATTTCCTCGATATCGCCTTCGCCGCTTTCAAGCTCGACTTTGCAATGGTGATTGTCCTCGCCGATTATCGGACCGCCCTTCAATGCTATGGATTCCTCGATGCTGGCGGCGGGAATCTGCTCCTCGTATTCGACCTCGATTCCATTCCTCAGCTGATACAGAACGGTTCTATCGGGTCCGCACAGAATCCCTATCGTTTCGCCGATATACCCCGAAGCGCCAGCCGCAAAGCATTTCCAATCCTTCTGAATCATCCAAAGCTCGTTTTTGCCGCCATCCGGAATATCCCTATCGTCGAAATAATGATAGCCTTCGGGAAGATCCGGAAGCTTTATGCTTTTGATTATCCCCCTCGGCACCGATGTCCTGACCAAACAGGCGTAAATCATCCCGTCAAACACAAGATCGGCAGCATAGACTTCCTTTCCAGAAGCCTTGGAAACGGCATCTTTGCGAGCCTTGTCATCCTTAACATCTGTCATAATCCCAAACTCCTTGTGGATATGGAGCGACCCGAAAACCGACATGACGGAATCCGATCCAATCAGCTTGCATTCCGAATCATCCCAAAAAAAAAGGTCCCCCGATGCGAAAACACCAAGAGACCTATATCAAAAATCAGTTCATTAGATCTGTTTTCTTATCAAAGGTTCTTTCCTGCGAGCTTGTACGGAAGAAGCGCATAGAAAGCAGAGCAGATCTCGAGATCCTGAACCCTAGTGATCTCGTTCGGCGCATGGGCTTGATCCTCATCTCCGGGACCAAACCCGATAGCAGGGATCTTATGTCTTCCCGTGGTAGCCACACAATTGGTGCTGAACGTCCACTTGTCAACGACAGGCTCCTTCTCGAAGAGCTCCTCGTACGTATCGACGCCGGCCTCAACAAGCGGATGATTCCTCTCTATCTTCCAAGTCGGGAAATAAAGCTCCTGCGAATAAGGCTTGCGCGTCCATCCGGTCTTCTCGTATTCCGGCATCTCGACGACAAAGTCGGATTCACCGATAGCGGCGCTCACATATTCTCTGACCTGCGAAATGGCAAGATCTGCATCCTCGCCCCATGTAAGCCTTCTATCGCAATAGATCATCGCATAATCGGCGACAGCGCACTGCGAAGGTCCGGAAACCTGAATCTGAGAAACGGTAATCGTTCCCTTTCCGAGGAAATGGTCATCATCCGGCTGAAGATCCTCGTTGAGCTTTTCAATCGCAAGAGCCGCCCTCGCAGCCTTGTATGCAGCGCTCACTCCTCTCTCAGGGGCGGATCCATGGCAGGAGATACCCTTCAAAATGATCCTGATCTCCATTCTTCCTCTGTGACCCCTGTAGATCCTGCAGCTCGTAGGCTCGGTGGAAACGACGAAGTCCGGCTTGAAATTCTCCTCTTCGATGAGATATTTCCAGCACATTCCATCGCAATCCTCTTCCATTACGGTGAATGTGAAGAAAATCGAAAACTCACCGTCATAGTTCAGTTCCTTGAGTATCTTTCCAGCTGTGATCATGGAAGCGGCTCCGCCCTTCTGATCCGAAGCGCCTCTTCCAAGAACAAGGTCGTCCCTGATCTCTCCGCTGAACGGATCGAATGTCCAGTTCGCGCTATTCCCAACCTCGACCGTGTCGATATGAGCATCGAACGCAATAGTCCTCGGTCCGTAACCGACCCTTCCGACAACGCTTCCGAGCCTGTCAACCTTGACTTCATCGAAACCGGCCTCCTTGCAAAGATCGACAATAAGCCTGCAAACATTCTCCTCCTGAGAAGAATAGCTCTTCATCTGGATCAGCTTGGACAGGTTCTTAGCGGTATAATCCCTGAGTTCGTGCGCACGATTCTTGATTTGTCCACTTATCGCCATAGTATACGAATTCTCCTTGTAAAATCGATTTGACATGTATTTTATCTCATAAGCGGTTTTAAGTCAATCATATCGAATACCCACGCGCAGACAGCAACGCTCTTGGAACCAGCTTTTCGGAAATACGCAGAGGCTATCAGAAATTGACCTCAAAACGAAGCATGGAAATGAATTTTGAATAACCTCTTTTAGAGGAACATCACAAATTGACGAGTTCGCTGCGATCGCTTTCATTCATCTCCTTGGCAAGCTGCTCGTAAAGCTCCTTGGCCTTCTTCGTAAGCTTCTTGGGCGTGCTCACGTGCAGCTCCACGAACAAATCGCCATCTTTGGCGAAAAGCCCTTTTCTTCCGGGGATGATGCCTTTGCCTCGAACCTTCAAATATTGGCCGCTCTCGCTTCCCGCTGGAATATCTATGCTGAGAACCTCGCCATTGATGTGCAAGAATTCGACCCTGCCGCCCAAAGCCGCCTTGGAAGGCGTTATGGGAAGCCTGCAATACAAATCGTTCCTCTTCCGCGTGAATCTGGCGTTCTTCTTGATAGCGACCTGAACATACAAATCGCCATCCCTGCCGCCTTTGGCTCCGGAATTTCCCATTCCGCGCACTATGACGCTTTGTCCGCTCTCTATGCCCTTGGGGATATCGACTTTGATCTTCTCCCGCTTATGCATCAATCCCGAGCCTTTGCAATCAGGACATGGATCATCTATGATAACCCCCGCCCCACGGCATGAGGAACACGGCATTTGAGTAGTGAAGAAACCTTGTCTGGATATTACGACGCCGCTTCCGTTGCATGCGGCGCAAGTGTGTTTTTTTTCAGGATGCTCGGTTCCATGCCCCTTGCATTTGGGGCATTTGACATCATGCGCATATTCAATCGTCCTGTCCGTTCCCTGAACCGCCTCCAAAAGATCTATCTCAACCCCGGCCTGCAAAGATCGGCCGTCCACGGCGCCGCTAGCTTTCGCATTGCGCCTCGAGCCCCCTCCGAAAAATTGGCTCAATATGTCATCGAGGCCTCCGCCTCCGCCGAACCCCCCGCCGAAGCCCTGGAAAATATCGCTGAAATCCCTATATGCATTCTGGTATCCGCCGTTCTGATCCACGCCGGCGAAGCCATATTGGTCGTATCGCTTCCTCTTGTCCGCATCGCTGAGAACCTCGTAAGCCTCGGTGGCTTCCTTGAACCTATCCTCCGCCTCCTTGTTGCCGGGATTTTTGTCAGGATGATTGGCCATGGCAAGCTTTCTGTAAGCCTTCTTTATCTCATCCAACGAAGCCGTCTTGGATACGCCCAAAACCTCATAATAATCTCTTTTCATATCTCATCAAAAAAGCGGGCTTCACGAGGAAAATCCGCGCAAAGCCCTATCTTTTCGGCAACGACCGTCACGCGATCGCTTCCTCAATCTCATATCATACGCCTATCATGTCCGAATAGCAGGAAACAGCGATCATTTCTTATCATCATCGACAACCGTATAAGATGTCTCCTGAGCATCAGCAGGACCCGACGAGCCAGCCGAGGAAGAAGCGCCCATATCGGGAGCAGGTCCCTGAGCTCCAGCCGCTCCTGCGCCGCCTTGAGCGGATTGCGCATTCTTGTACATTTCCTCCGCAAGCTTGTAAGCGCTTTGCTGAAGAGTGTCGCTCTTCGCCTTTATATCAGATACGGAAGCGTCGTCCTTGGCAAGAGTGTCCTTGAGGTCCTTAATGGCGTCTTCGATCTTCTTCTTGTCATCCTCCGAAAGCTTGTCGCCGTATTCCTTCAACGATTTCTCGGTTCCGTAAATAAGGGCATCGGCGGAGTTTCTGGTATCGATCTTCTCCTTCTTCTCCTTGTCCTCGGCCTCATGCTCCTTGGCATCCTGCACCATCTTGTCGATCTCCTCTTTCGGCAGACCGGAAGACGATTCGATCTTGATCTCCTGCGACTTGCCTGTGCCGAGGTCTTTGGCGCTGACATTCACTATGCCGTTGGCATCTATGTCGAACGACACCTCGATCTGAGGAACGCCTCTCGGCGCAGCGGGAATTCCGGTAAGATCAAATCTTCCGAGAACCCTATTGTCCGCAGCCATCTCCCTTTCGCCCTGAAGCACAACGACCGTAACTGCAGGCTGGTTATCGACGGCAGTGGAGAATATCTGGCTTTTCTTCGTAGGAATGGTGGTATTCCTCTCGATAAGCTTGGTATTGATTCCGCCCATCGTCTCGATTCCCAAAGAAAGCGGCGTGACATCGAGCAAAAGAACATCCTTGACATCACCCTTGAGAATCGAGCCTTGAATTCCGGCACCTATGGCTACGACCTCATCCGGATTGACACCCTTGTGCGGTTCCTTTCCGAAAATCTCCTTCACCAACGCCTGAACCTTGGGAATCCTGGTGCTGCCGCCTACGAGAATCACGCTGTCTATATCGCTGGCTTTAAGCCCGGCATCCCTAAGCGCATTCATGCAAGGCTCCTTGGTTCTCTTTATCACGCCGTCGGCAAGCTGCTCGAACAATGCTCTCGAAAGCGTCCTTTGCAAATGCTTGGGTCCGGTGCTATCGGCCGTAATGAACGGCAGGTTGATTTCGGTGCTAGTCGAAGACGAAAGCTCGATCTTCGCCTTCTCGGCGGCATCCTTCAGCCTCTGCAAAGCCATCTTGTCGGTCCTAAGATCAATCGAATTGTCCTTCTTGAACTCATCGGCAAGCCAATTGATTATGATGTTATCGATATCGTCTCCGCCAAGATGCGTATCGCCGTTAGTGCTCTTGACTTCGAAAACGCCGTCTCCGAGCTCCAGAATCGATATGTCGAACGTGCCGCCGCCGAAATCATATACGGCAATCTTCTCGTTTTTGTTCTTGTCCTTGTCAAGACCATAGGCAAGCGCCGCCGCCGTAGGCTCGTTCACGATTCTCTTGACATCCAAACCTGCGATCCTGCCGGCATCCTTGGTAGCCTGCCTTTGAGCATCGTTGAAGTATGCCGGAACGGTAATGACCGCTTCCGTTACGCTCTCGCCAAGATAATCCTCGGCCGTTTTCTTCATCTTTTGCAAGATAGCCGCGCTCAATTCCTCCGGAGAGTATTTTTTGCCTTTTATCTCTATCCTGACGCTCTGATTATCACTTTGAGTGAGCTTGTAAGGCACTTTCTTGTCCGCATCTATGACCTCGTTCATCTTAAGGCCCATATATCTCTTCACGGAATAGACCGTGTTCTCCGGATTCGTGACAATCTGATTCTTAGCAGGCTGCCCGACAAGTCTTTCGCCCTTTGCCGTAAATGCCACTATCGAGGGCGTAGTCCTCTGACCTTCGCTATTAGCCACGACAACCGGATCTTTTCCATCCATGAACGAAACGCAGCTATTGGTCGTTCCCAAATCTATTCCTATTATCTTTCCCATATTTTCCTCCTTGATTTTATCTGTCCTGAAAAACTCATATCGGCTTGGCTATTTTCACTTTAGCCGGCCTTATCACTTTGCCATGCAAAACATAACCCGCTTGCAAGACTTCAATCACCATCTCCTTATCCACGCCCTCGCGCTCCTCGAACAAACAAGCTTCGCATTCCATCGGATCGAATTCCTTATCAATCGGCGAAATGACTTGAAGCCCCCATTTGCCAAGCGCGGAAAGCAATGTGCTTTTGACCATATCGATCCCCTGCCTGATCTTTTCATCCGCTATCGCAGACAAGGCGACATCGATGCTATCGAGACCAGGAAGCAAATCGACCACTATGCCCTTGTTGGCAAGCCTGACCGTCTCCTCCTTATCCTTGTCCAATCTCTTCCTATAATTTTCGCTATCAGCCTTCACCAAAAGCATCTTATTGAACGCTTCCGTCTTTTCATCCTCAAGCGACTTGCATTTCTCCTCAAGCTCCTTGACCTTAGCGACCAATTCGGCGATCTTCAATGTCGCCTCCTTGCCGGAATCAGCTTCGGCATTTCTGCTCATCCGAGCCGGCGCATCTTCATCGGAAGAATCGGAGAAAGCATCCGTTCTTTCAGAATGCCTTTTCTTCCCATGCCTATGATGATGCTTCGGTCTTCTCGCTTCATCGCTCTGAAAACCTTTCGGATCGTTCGCATCACCACGGCAATCGTCATCCGCTTCCGAATCGTCAAATTCATCGGAAATCGGAAAATCCGAATAGCCGTCATCATCAAAAATCCAATCGAAACCCATTTTCAACCTCTGATTCTCTTGCTCCCCTTTCGGGTCGCACTTTCATATATGCAACCGGCATGCCAACTTTTTCTAATGATAAACGAGTACAATCTACTCACCATTCTATTCAAAATCTAACACTTTTCCTGTAAATGAGTAAATATTGGGCGTTCACTCCTACTGCTCAATTTCAAAGGGGCACTTCTATAAAAACCTGCTGTTCGAAGATGCATGTGGATTTTCGAGATGAAAAACCGGCGGAAAACGCAGGAATACTCATCGTTCCTGGGGCTTTTCGCTGGCTTTTCAGCCGAAAGGACATCTGGCAGGTTCGGATTCTGAGGTTTTTAGAAGCGCCCAAAGACGATTCCGAGCGACAAGGCATACGCCTGAACATACATGGCATCGTGCTGCTTGCGAAATGGCTTCGGTCCGGTTTCCGCAGGCTCTGGTCATGGTTCTTGCCTTCCGCCTTCGCACCGTCCGTTTCCGTGCGAGCCCTTACCATGCAAGGCCTCGCCGCACAGCCGCACGATGTTCTCCATTCGTATGGCCTGCCGCATCGAAAGCGATTGATGGATTTATCGCCCGCAGGTGCTCATCATCATCATCGTGTTGTAAAAGCCGACGAAAGTCTCCGGCAACCTTAGCGAGCAGCTGCGGGATGAGAAATCCATCATGCAGATTCCGAGCCAGCCAAGACAATACTTAGTGTATGGCTCGGCGCTCGGAAGCGATTGATGGATTTATCGCCCGCAGGTGCTCGCC
>CAMOXM010000058.1:0-8576 GCA_946629155.1 uncultured Spirochaetaceae bacterium
CCCGTTTCGGAGGGGAACGCCTTGCGCCGGAATAGGCTTCGCAACGTCTTGAAATTATTTTTGAAAAAACCTCAAAAACTGTTCAGTGCAATTGTCCTATGATTATTCGTGAAAAAAGATATATCCGATTCAAGGACTTTCTTACATGCAATGATTTGAGCAATTAACCGTTTCAGCTTAACGCCGGTTGCTTTCATTTCGGATGTGTTCGATAATGTTTCAGGCCCGAAGGGCATCAGGCGAAATCGGGCTCTGAGTTTTTTAGAAGCGCCATAAAGTCAAGATCTTGGAAACTGTTTTCTATGTTAAAATGCATCAACCTTGAAGAAAAGCACCTTTTGAAATAGTATTAAAGCGCAATGAGAAAGTGGATTAACGAATCGGACGAATCGCTTCTGAAAATCAGGATTTTGGAAGTGCTTGGCCATAAGCGAAGAAGCGCGATTAATAGTTGGAAAAAAGGTGAGTTCTATTCGATCAAGACCAAGGACTGGGCGGTGGTGATTCCGGTCTTCGAGAAGGATGGCGTGCGGCATGTGGCGCTTGTCCGGCAATACAGGCATGGTTCCGACAGCATCAGCGTGGAATTCCCAAGCGGCAACATAGAGCCTGGTGAGGATCCGTCCGAGGCTGCGGCGCGCGAGCTTAGGGAAGAGTCCGGCATGGCGTGCGAAAAGCTCGTGAAAATCGGCGATTTGAGTCCTAATCCTGCGATAATGGAGAACACGGTCAATTTTTTCGTGGCCGAGAATTCACGAAAGCTATTCGAACAGGAATTGGACCCGCATGAGGAAATCGAATTGCTGGAGATGGACGAAAAGGAAGTCGTAACCGAATACATGGGTACAGGCAGTGATGCAAAGAATGCGATGATGATGGCTTGCCTCATGTTTTACGTCCGTTATTTGAAGAAAGAGCTCGGGATAGATTATTTTTCCGACGATCAGGGAAAATCCTGAGGGATAAGGCGGAGATCGGACTATGTTTTCAAAAATAGCGAATGCGGTTTCGAAATTCTTCCTCGGCGGTTGCGCGTTGCTTCTTACGGCATGTTATGCTCCGCCTATCGATTATCCTGCGATGTATGCCCCATACTATCCTCCGGTGGTTTCGAAGCGTTCGATAAGCGGCAATGTCAAGGACAAGGATAAGAATGCGGTTGCCGCTGCGGAAATCATCGCTTCTCATGAATTTCCAGCGAGCGGGAGAGTCCAAGAGGACAAATGCTATCATTACGCCATCACTAGCAAGGACGGGTTCTATTATGTGGAGTTGGAGTGTCTGCCGGCGAGCAACAAGCTGGAGGAAGACCAGAACATAACGCTAAAGGTGGAGAAGAACGGATTTGAAACGAAGACGGAGAATGTGCTGTTCACCAAAGCCAATCAGGAAGAGCATATGGAATTGGATGTGGAATTGACGGCGGCGCCTGATGATAGTGGCGGAAATGGCAATGATTGAAAAATCTCGTACGAGCATGAAGGAGCGTTTCAGAAGGGGACTGTTCGGCGTTTATAGGAGAAGCGAGACCAAAATACATAAATTGAAGTCCGTTATATGGGAATGCACGCTCAGGTGCAATTTGAATTGCGGGCATTGCGGCAGCGACTGCAAGGCTTCGAGCAATGTTCCCGATGCGGATGAAAAATTGCTTTATTCGGCGCTCGAGGCCATAAGGAAGAGTCAGGATCCTTCGAAAGTCATGGTAGGCATAACGGGCGGGGAGCCTGTTATGCGAAGCGACCTTGCGAATATAATATCGAAAATCCGTTCTTTGGGTTTTCCGGCAGGAATCGTTTCGAACGGATTCGCCCTTACGCCTCGAAAGTTCGTCGAATTAGTGAACAGCGGGCTTAATACGCTTACGATAAGCTTGGATGGTTTGGAAAAGGAGCATAACAGCTTGCGTAAGCATCCGAAGTCGTTTGCCAATGCCATACTTGCTATAAGAAATGCCGCCGAATTCGTCAGGCAATCAAAGGGAAGGACGCCTTTTGATTTCGATGTCGTCACGTGCGTTCACCCCGGAAACATAGGAACATTGCAAGAAATCAGAGTTGCCTTGTTTTCGGCAGGCGTCAGAAATTGGAGGCTATTCGGAGTTTTTCCTTCAGGCAGAGCGGAGGATGGCGGATTTCAGCTTTCCAAGGAGCAATATTCCGATATGCTCGATTTCATTTCGAAAGAGAGGAGCAAAGGCGAAATGAACATAAGCTATTCGTGCGAGGGGTGGCTTGGCGATTATGAAATGAAAGCGAGAGGCTCATACTATTTTTGCCGGGCTGGAATAACGAATGCCGGAATCTTCGCGGATGGGAGCGTCGGAGGCTGCATAAGCGTCAGGTCGCGCGATTTCATCGCAGGCAATTTGCATGACAAACCGTTTATGAAAATCTGGAATGAGGATTTCGGCATATTCAGGGATAGGAGTTGGACGAAAAGCGGAAGATGCGCCGGTTGCAGCGAATACAAGCATTGCCTCGGTAACGGCTTGCATCTTTATTTGTCTTCGCAATCGGGACCTGTCAGATGCTCTTTGCCCGAGGCTTTCGGCGAGCCATGTTCGGACGCCCGTTCGAACGGAATCTGATGTTCGACATTTTGGGATCATGCAAGGCCTATCGCCCGAATGGCGAGATTCCAGCCGCTGATGCTTTTGCCGGTGATTTGTGCTTGAGCATAGGCGTTTTCGACGGCGTCCATAAAGGCCATAGGAAAGTGCTTTCCGTTTTGAAGGACGAGGGTGTGAAGGCGCATGCCAAGACCGCCGTGCTGACATTCAGCAAAAACCCGAAGGATTCCTTTTATGCTGATTCCCAGATGGAAATCATGAACGTAAAGCAGAAATCCGATGTCATATTCTCAGTGGGAATAGATTATTTCATCGTCTTGTGCTTTACGGATGAGATCAAGCGGATGAGCGGCCGCGTTTTTTTGGACGGGCTTTTTGCCGAAAGAGTTGTGCGGCTGGTTATCGGTCGGGATTTCAAATGCGGGAACCCTTCGCAACCGATGTCGGCTTGCGATATATCGAAGGAATACGGAAACCGCATTGTCATAGTCGATGATGTGGTATGCGATGGCAAAAAGATTTCCAGCACGATTCTTAGGGGAATCATTCGCGACAAAGGCGGCCTCAGCGATGAAGACATGAGAAAATATGTTGTCTGATCCTATTTTCGCCCGAGTGCGTAAGGTCTGCATCATGTGCCATAGGCTCGTATTATTGCATAATACCATATAATGAAGTAAAATCAACAAAAGATTTTGTGTTTTGCCGTTGTTCCGGCGATATGCATGCGGGAGGGGTTTATGGACAAGATCAAGGTCAAGATTTGCACTGGCGGAAGGTGTTTCATGCAGGGCGGTTCGGATCTTCTGACATATAACGAGTTTCTCGATGAGAGCCTTGTGGCAAAATGCGATTTCGAGGAATGCAATTGCCTTGGAGAGTGTAAGAAAGCGGAGAAATCGGGTCTTGAGCCTCCGTTTGCTGTCGTTAACGGCAAAGTCCATGACGATATGACGCCGCAAAAGCTTTACAGGGTCATTATGGAGCAATAGCAATGCTTGAACAGAATAACCAATACAACATTTTGAATCGCAAGATCGATACGGAAGTGATCAAAGCGTTTTTCAACGGAACGCTTGAGGATGATATCGACAAGATACCATATAGGGTTTTTCCGAAAACATCGGCGAAAATCAACAAGTGTTGCATTTTCAAGGAAAGGGCCATGGTCAGATACAGGATCATGGAGCTTTTGGGAATAAACATAGAGAAATACGACTTCGAATATCTTCCCTTGACGTCGCATTTGGAATTCGTGCTTCACGAAGGGGTGGATGATTTTCCGCTTCTCACTACGGTTCAGCTCGGATGCTATGGCTGCCCTCCGGAGCAATATAGGATTTCAGACGCATGCAGAGGGTGCACTGCCAGGCCATGCACGACCAACTGCCCCAAGGACGCCATCGTTTTCATAAACAACCGCGCATACATTTTGGAAGACAAGTGCGTGAAATGCGGAAAGTGCTTTTCCGTATGTCCTTATCACGCCGTCCTGCATCTTCCCGTTCCTTGCGAGGAGGCATGTCCTGTCGGCGCTATCCATAAGAACGAACAGGGTCATGCCGAGGTCGATCATTCCAAGTGCATAAGTTGCGGCAAATGCATACATTCCTGTCCTTTCGGCGCGATTGCGGAGAGAAGCGCGCTTTTTCCGATTCTGAAGATGCTGAAGAACAGGGAGAAGATGGTTGCGATGATAGCCCCCGCTATCGAGGGGCAATTCCCTGGAACTCTTTCGCAAATCAAGTCAGCGCTTCTGAAGGTCGGTTTCAGCGAGGTCGTCGAGGTTGCGGTCGGTGCTGAGGAAACGAGCATAAACGAAGCGAAAGAATTGCAAGAGAAAAAGAAGGAAGGGCTTGGTTATATGACTACGAGCTGCTGCCCGGCATGGACGATGCTGGTGAACAAGCATCTGAAGTTCATGAAGCCCATAATCTCCACCGCTCTCTCGCCGATGGGATATACGGCAAGGATGTGCAGAAAGGCCTTTCCGGGATACAAGACTATTTTCATCGGCCCTTGCCTTGCCAAGCGGAATGAAGGGTTAATGGATCCGAATGTTGATGGCGTTATGAATTTCAATGAATTATCATCGATTTTCATGGCTTTGGATATCGAAGTCGGAGAAATGGAAAAATCCGATTTGGGCGATTCCTCTACCTTCAGGGACTGCAGGGACTTTTGTTTTTCGGAAGGTGTTGCCGGTTGCGTTCTCAATAGGGTGGAGAATCGCGACGATATGAGGATAATGCCGATAAACGGCCTCGACAAGAAGAAAATCGCCATAATGAGAACTTGGGAGAAAAAGCCGCCCGAAGCCGACCTCGTGGAAGTGATGTGCTGCGAAGGCGGGTGCATACAGGGTCCTTCTTCCATAACGAAACCGTCTCTGGCTATGAAATTCAGGGGTAAGGACTGAAAGTGACAAGCAAATTCGAGAGATCCAGACGCAAATACAAGCCTAAAAAGACAGATGCTTTTACGCATGCGCTTTCAAATGTCTCTGCCAGCGAGGCCGAAGATGGAACGGTTCGCTTCAAATCGGGGTTTGATTTCTCCTTTGCGGGGAAGCGCATCGGAAATGTTGCCATTGTGCTTTCGGATAGGTTGAGGCCGGGCGTCTGCAATTGCATTGCGGGGGTGCATGAAGCGATAGTCAGGCACTCGCCCACTTCCGTTCTTTACGGCGCAGTTTCGGGTTTTTCCGGATTTTTGGAGGACGGTCTTAAGGAAATCACGAGAAACGATGTGTCCAGGCGCATGAATCGCGGCGGCTATGACTTTCTCGGCGCCAGCGACTTCAAACCGGAAAAAGACGAACAATTCGAAACGATAGCGCGGATATGCCGCCAGCGTGATGTGAACCTCATAATCCTGATCGGAGGCGACGAGCTTAATTCCGTTTTGCTGAATCTCAGCGGATATTTCGAATCCAACGACATTCAGATTAGAATAATATCGATTCCAAATTGCGTAAACGGCGGAAAGACGCCAGGCTTTTCGGATTATGTTTTCGGCGCAGACACGGTTTCGAGGATGTATTGCGAAGCGATAGGGAATATTCAATTGGAATCGGCTTCTTCTGCGAAGCGTTATCATTTCGCGAGCGTTTCCGGACCTAATGCTTCGAGAACGCTTTTGGAATGCGCTCTTGCTTGCCAAAGCACGCTGACTTTGATAGGCGAGGAAATCAGGGGCAAGAAGCTCACTTTCGATAATGTCTCGGATGCAGTGGCTGATTGCGTGAAAACGCGTAAGATAGCAGGGAAGAACCATGGCGTGATAATTTTTCCGGACAACTTGTTCGAATATGCGAGCGATACCAGGTTGCTTCTGAGGGAGCTGTCGTCCATTCGCAGGGAAAGAAAGGCGGCAACGCCCGAAGATGAGATGGAATATTTGTCGTCCGCATCCTTGAATGCCCTCAATTCTTTGCCAAAGCCTTTTCGAAGCGGCCTGCGCAAATGCTTTTCCAAAAACGGTCAGATTGAATATTCCATGATCGAAACAGGTTACATTCTGGCTCAAAAGGTCGCTGAAAAACTTAGCGATTATTATTTCAATTATGAAATTCATGACTTGGATTTCGAAGCGAATTGCGCTTTTCCGACTAACTTCGATTGCACTTACTCCTATAATCTCGGAATATGCGCAGTCCTTCTCGGCATGATGGGGAAAACTGGCTATGTTGCGGCGATTGACGGTCTTGAAAAGAAGCCGAAGCATTGGTTGGGATTGGGTATTCCGCTGCAGCTTCTTATGAGTGAGGAAACGAGAGGCGATCGGAAGACGAAGGTTATCAGAAAGTATTCCGTCGATTTGAATTCGAAATTGTTCGACAGGTTCAGAAGTGTTCGGACTGCTTTCATGCTGAACGATGAATTTTCGTTTCCAGGTCCGATAGACTATTCGTCAAAGGAAATCGAGAAGCCATATTTCATTCAATTTTCCAATGAGATCCATCTTTCGGAGCATGGAAACTATGGGTATTAAAAAGTGATGACAAAAGTATATTTCTCTAAAGTTTCGGATTGCCTTTCCGGTCTGTCCTTAATAAAAAACGGTCGGGAAAAGGCTTTTGCGCATATCGCTGAGTCCTTTTGCGACGATTTGGCCAAGGCTGCGAAAGATGGTTGCGGAATTTATTTCTCCAACACTCTTTGCCAATTTTCGGATTGCCTCGGCATGCGCTTTTGCGTTACGGATGTCAAGGCGCTCATTGCTGACGTAGGTCGCGAAATATTGCGGAAAAACGCTTCTTTGCCTGAAAAGATGCTCGTGATTCTGGGCTATAAGGATTTCAATGGTGTCGAATCGGCCGTCGCGATATGGAACGGCGAGATTGTTTTGGAAACATCCGATTTTGCCGATGCGCGAATCCGCGTGCAAGGGCAAGACTCGGAGAACTCCGGCTGCTTCACATTGTCGTTGGCACCTGTCAGCGGCATTATGGGTTTTATCGGTGAGATTTCGTCAAGCGTAGCGGTGTTCGCAATCGGCAGCCTTCCTGAGTATTCTACAATCGCAAGTGACGTTCGAAGCGAATTCATGTCTATTTCCAGAGAAACCGCCGCGACCGTTTTCTTTGCACAGGAAAAAGCGCATCTGAGCGTAGATGACGACGTATTCGAGGAAATGTCCGTTTCGTGCAATTATTATGAACCGAACTGCGATAGCTGCGGTTACGTGGATTTTGATGGCAACCTCTATCAGAAGATGCTGCTCACTTCATATCATGATGATGCGGAGATGCGAAATTATGATCCTCAAGACGGCTGTTCGAAGTGCGATTGCCATCAGACCCCGATTGTCCCTTTGCCCGATGCTTCCGGCAGGATTGTCGGCTCTGCGGCGAATGCGCAGGACAACTACGAAAAGGATTATCTTCCGCTATGCGATATGGATGGCTCTGATGGGCTTTTGGGGGCTTTCAGATCCGTTGCCTCGAATTTGGCGAATAAGGCAAGGATGATCGGTTCGAAGAAGTTCGTCTTAGGCCTTTCAGGAGGAATAGATTCCGCAGCAGCGCTTTTGGCTTGCCTTGAGGCTGCGAAGATGTTGAAATGGAAAAGCGAGAATATCGTTTGCATCTCCATGCCGTGCTTCGGAAGCTCGAAGTGCACGCAGGACAATGCCGCTGCGCTTTCCAAGCAATACAAGACTTCATTCATGCGCATACCGATTGCAGATACGGTTTCATCGCATTTCAAGGACATAGGCCACGATCCTGGCGTTTTCGACAAGGCATTCGAGAATGCGCAAGCGAGAATGAGAGCGGTTACGCTCTTTGACATGGCGAATATGCTTTCGGGATTGCAGGTAGGTACTGCCGACCTTTCCGAATCCATCCTCGGCTGGTGCACTTTTCAGGGCGACCAGGCGGCGATGTTCAATGTCAATATCGGTTTTTCCAAAACCCAGCTCAAGCAGATTCTCCGATACTATGCTGAAAAAGACAAATCAAAGGCGATTCTTTCGATTTTGAATACGCCGATTTCGCCTGAACTTCTGCCGTTGTCGTCCGATGGCGGAATCGTTCAAAAGAGCGAGGATAGCGTCGGACCGTATGAAGTCGTGGACTGCTTCATCTATTATTACTTCTGTAAGGGGTATGATTTGAAGAAATCGACGGAGCATGTGACCATGGCGTATCGTCGGAAGCACTTGCCTCAAGACATAGAGAGGTGGTGCTCGTCGGCTCAAAAGGCCTACTACGCTTCGTCATTCAAAAGGCTGACATCCATGCCCGGCCCTAGGACGACCAAGGTTTCGAGGATAATATCCAAACTTGCCGAAAGCAGCGTTTTTCCGATTTGATCGAAATGGCGAGATATATTTGCAGGAGAATGCTTCAATTCGTGCCGACGCTTGTTCTGGCGACGCTTTCGGTTTTTTTCGCGATGTCGAATGCTAGCGGAAATCCGGTTTCGTCCATCTTAGGAGAAAACGCGACTGCTGAACAAGTCAGGGAAGCGGAACATCAATTAGGCTTGGACAAGGCCTT
>CAMOXM010000059.1:0-8502 GCA_946629155.1 uncultured Spirochaetaceae bacterium
CGCATGGATTCGGATTTTATTAATTTCACAGTCGGTCCCGTTATGATGGACGAAGAAATCTTAAAGGCGTGTCAGGAACAGCTTCCCTATTTCCGAACGCCTGAATTTTCAGCAACAGTGCTTGAAAACGAGAAAATGCTTTTGGAAATCGCCAATGCTCCGAAAGGCTCTCGAATCGCTTTCCTTACGACATCGGGCACCGGAGGAATGGAAGCATGCGTTACGAACATATTCGATTCGAAAGACAAAGTCATTGTCGTCAATGGCGGAGGCTTCGGCCAAAGATTCGCCGATTTGTGCAAAATCCACAAGATCCCCTACGATGAGATTCGCAAGAAGCAGGGAGAAAACATAACGCAAGCCGACATCGACAAGTTCGACGGAAAAGGATATACCGGATTCATAGTCAATATCCACGAAACAAGCACCGGCGTCCTATATGATAAGAAGATCATTTCGGACTTTTGCAAAAAAAACAGAATCAAGCTTGTCGTAGATGCGATAAGCTCGTTCCTTGCGGACCCCATAGACATGCAAGCGCTTGGCGCTTATGCCATAATCATAGGCAGTCAGAAAGCCATAGCCTTGCCCCCCGGCATGTCCTGCCTGTTCCTATCCCCGGATTGCGTAAGGCAGATATACGATCGGACGAATACGGAATGCATGTATCTTGACCTTAAAATCGCCTTGAAGAACGGCGAGCGCGGTCAGACCCCATTCACGCCTGCCGTCGGCGTCCTACTGATGATGAACAAGAGACTCAAGCAGATCATGAGCAAAGGCGTGGATGCCACGCTGAATCATGTGCGCGATTTGGCATTGTATTTTCGCAGCAGAATCATCGGTTATCCGTTCGTTATCGCTTCAAAATATCCTTCGAATGCCTTGACTGTGCTATCTCCAAGCGACAAATGCAAGATGAAGCCGTCGGAGTTGTTTGAAACGATGAAAAACGAATACGATATCTTCATTTGCCCGAATGGCGGCGAGTTTAAGGAAAAGCTTTTCAGAATCGGTCATATCGGAGCATTGGAAAAAAGCGATTACGATAGGCTTTTCGATGCTTTCGACGACTTGATGCGTCAGGGGAGGCTCTGAATCAAATCGCCATGAAGAAAGTCATAACCTACGGCACGTACGATCTCCTGCATCACGGACATATCAAATTGCTTGAAAGAGCCAAAGCTCTCGGCGATTGGCTGATCGTCGGAGTCACCAGCGAGAACTTCGACAGAATCCGCGGAAAGATAAACAACGCCCAAAGCCTGATCGAAAGAGTCAAGGCAGTCGAAAAGACCGGCATTGCCGATGAAATAATTGTCGAAGAATACGAAGGACAGAAAATCGATGACATAATTAAATACGGCATCGACATATTCACCGTGGGTTCCGATTGGGTCGGCAAGTTCGATTATCTGAAAAAATATTGCGATGTCGTGTATCTGGACAGAACGCAAGGAATCTCGAGCACAGATATCAGAGCGAAAAATTCCAAGTTGCGAATCAAAATAATCGGTGATGCCGAGAACAACAAAGTCAAAAAATTCATCGGCGAGTCGAAGTATGTCAACGGCGTAAGCATCGCAGACAACGAAAAATACGATGCCGTATATGTGATGTCCGACCCATCCGAACATTACGAAAATTGCAAAAAGGCGCTGAAAAACGGGAAGCACGTTCTTTGCGAATCCCCTGTAGCCGAAACAGCCGAACAAGCAAACGAACTTTTCGACATAGCCGAAAAGAACGGGCTCATATTGATGGATGGCATAAAAACGGCATATTCCACGGCATACCATAGGATGCTTCTCCTCGCAAGAAGCCAGAAAATCGGCGAAATAGTCTCTGTAGATGCGACTTGCACGAGCTTGAAGAACATAGAAACGGATAGGTGCTGGAACAGTCTTTGCGAATGGGGCACGACCGCAATGCTTCCGATTTTCCAACTGTTCGGACTCGATTACGATGATGCGAAGATAACCGCCTTATTCCCGAACAAGGACAGGAAAAACGATCTGTTCGCGAAAATCGACTTCACATATCCCTCAAGCGTTGCTTCGATAAAAATAGGACAAGGCATCAAGAGCGAAGGCGAATTGATCATTTCGGGGACCAAAGGGTATATTTACGTTCCCTCGCCATGGTGGAAAAACGATTATTTCGAAATCAGATACGAAAACTTCAACGAAAACAAAAGGTATTTCTATCCCATAGACGGAGAAGGAATAAGACAGGAGATATTCGCATTCGTCAATTCGATAATCAAAAAGAAGAACCTGTCGAATATCAGCAAGAGCGTTTCCGCCAAAATGAGCGACATCATCGCCAAATACAATAAAGGCGAATATTCATTACTGACGCTCGGAAACCGGTAATGAAACAAGCTTTGGGTACTTCTAAAAAACTGCTGTTCGAAGATGCTGGTGAATTTCCGGAACATAAAAACGAATTATAGTTCTACTCCGCGCTATAATAGCAGTTCATTCTTCGTCTGAGCTCATCGGCAACGCGTTTCTTCTCTAACGAAACATTGGCTGCGCTATCATATATGACAGGCTCGTCGATGTTGTATGTTCTGGTCTTCTTATCGACGAAAACAGGATAGAAGCTCAGGCTTCGCCCGGTCATTTCATTGTAAATCTTTCCCATGTGCGCAAAGCCGGTGAAGAAAACCCCTGCTTCGCCAAGCTGATACTTCTCGTCCGGACCTTTGGAACTGTCCTCCGGGAACAGAAGAACGCTGTCGCCATCCATTAGCGCATGTACGCCGTTTCTTATGCTTTCCATGGATTTTCTCGCATCGTTCAAGTCAACATAAGATTTGATCGGCTCGAAAGAATTTATCCATTTCGACGTCCGCTTTGCCACGAACCTGGAAAACCTCATGCCCTGCTCTTCGGTCAAATGCTTCATTTTCGGGCTGAACGTCCATCGCCACATCCGCTGAGCGCTCTCCTCGGCATCGCACATCCTGTGATGAACATACGGCCTGTGCACGACAGGAAGATACGTCACGCCGCAAACCGGCCCGATCATTGTACCATGATTCGACACGAACACAGCAGGCAGATTGTCTTCGCGAATATTATTCGCACCGACTATCTTCAAATGGAAAAGAACCCGCACGAGAAACATTATGATGTTCTCGACAAGCGGAAAGCTATAGTTGTCGATCCAATGCTCTTTTATCCGCCTTCTTATGTTTTCGAGAATCGCATCACTCGAATCTGGACGTCCGGCTTCGGCGAAGAACGCATCGAGTCTGGATTGCTCGCGAAACGTAATCGGATTCCTGCATGAAAAGAATACGGAGGCGACAAAGCAGATTGCAGCGATTGCATACGTCCATATGCCATCATCCGCTCCCAACCTAAAAGCATAAGCAACCGCCCCCGCCGCCGCTAAAATAAGCAAAGCATATCTTCCTGCTATGGAAAACTCTTTTTCAGGGAAAACCCTGCGCAACCTCCGAAACGCCTTAGCGGTCGAAGCAATCAGAACCGATCTCATTGCAATGGAAGCCGCAGCTAAAGCTGCCAAAACGCCATGATCCGACGTAATCGGAAATGATGAGAGGAAAATCAAGACGCTCGACAGAAAAGCGAAAAAGTGCGTATAAGCGACTACAAGCCTGTGCAAAAGCAAGACGGCGGCAACGAGAGCGATCGCAACGAAGAGATAAACTGCGGACGGCAACCCTTCAGAACCAAGTCGATGGGCAGCAAGCGCAATCGCTTGAGCAGACATCACCATGTGGAAAAAGTCAGATGCCGCAATTTTCCTCAGACTGGATATGCCCTTCATATCCCGCAATCATCCTTCTATTTCCAATATGCACGAATTCGCAAACTTCTCATATTTCGAAACCATGATCAAATGCAATGTTCCGAAAAAAACGATTACGATCGGAAAGAAAACAACATGAAACCCTGCCAAAACGGACGCATATAAAACTATCGCTTTCGGATGATAAGCCAAAAACTTGGTCAGCCACAGGTGCTTTCTGCTTCTCTTGGCCCATTCCGCCCATTGCGAATCGGTTACATTCTCAAAGTCAACGCTGTTAAGCAAGCGCTGCAAAGCGGGCGAGGCTTTCTCCTGGCCTTTCGTATATGAGCAATACGACTTCATCAGAAACTTTTGCGCGAAGTGTCCTTTGAGCGAATCGATCTCGGCTTTCAAATCGGAAGATCTGTCGAACTCGCTTCCCTTTCCCTTCTTCAGCAGGAACAAATGCAGATTCCTATAATAATCGACCATTGCGGATTGTCTTTGATGCGAATAGCCGGCAGCAATGGAAACGGGCCATATATACAATCCCCAATAGACATTCGTGAAAGGAATCATTTCGTTCATCAGCCGAAACGACAAGGCGAAATACATTGAAGCAAATGCCAAGCTGTCGCAGAACCCATCCAACATCCTGCCGTATCTGGAGCAATGCTTGGTGATACGAGCAACCTGACCGTCGCAAGTGTCGAAAATATAAGCCATGATCTCCAACAGGATTCCAATAAGATTCAATTTGAAATCCCTGAAGTAAAGCAATATTCCGCCTGCCATGCCGAAGATTCCGCTCATCACGGTGATGACATTGGGGATTATGCCGAGCTTGATGAATATATGCGAGAAAACAATGCTTATCGGCTCGAAAACATGCCTATCTAAAAAATCCGTAGTGTCATCTGATTTCTCAGAACTGAGTATAGCTTCTTTGTTTCCTGCCATAACGAACCACCATCAGGCTATTAGTTTACATACCTTATTCGTAATTTGCAAATAAACGCCCTAAAATGGACGTCCTAACCTTCCAAATGCAGGATTGCTATCGATGGCAACAAACGCTAAAAGCCCACGCAATTCATTTCCTGCATGCGAATCGCGATAGCGAAGCGATCTTTTCATGCAAATTGTCTAAAACGAAAGACCTCACATAGTCGTTAGCCGGCTTCTCGCAGATATTCTCAGGCGTATCGATTTGACTTATCATCCCCTTGTCCATAACCATTATCCTGTCCGAAAGCGCGAATGCATCCTCCTGATCGTGAGTAATGTAAAGCATCGTCGTTCCGAACACCCCTTGAATCTTCTTCAATTCCTTTCTCAAGGATATTCGCATTGATGCGTCCAAAGCCGACAACGGTTCGTCAAAAAGAACGATATCCGGTTTGAGGCAAAGAGTCCTGGCAATGGCGACCCTTTGCCGCTGACCTCCGGACAGGGAAGACGGCATGGCATCCTTGAAGTCTGAAAGACCTACGACATCGAGCATATCATCCGCGATCTTGCGAGCGGACGGACGCATATCCTTCCTTATTTTCAAAGCATATTCGACATTTCCCAAAACGGTCATGTTCTCGAAAAGGGCATAGTTCTGAAAAACCATGCCCATCGACCGCTTATCGGGCGAATATGCGGTAATATCAACTCCATTCTTCAAAATGCGACCGCTATCCGGCTTCAAAAGCCCTATCAATATTCGCAACAGCGTCGTCTTGCCGCATCCGGACGAGCCCAAGACCGAAAGGAACTCGCCCTTGCGAACCGAAAATGAGATGTCATGCAGGACTTCCTTACCCTTGGAATACGATTTGGATATGTTCTCGACTTCAAGAATCATCCGTCTATTCTCATATATCCGCGCAATTTGGTCCGAGATGCTGCATAATACATGATGCCGGCCGAAATGGCTGTCCATCCGCTTCCGGTCAAAACAAGGAAGATAGGAGACTTCACCACTCCGGTCAGAGGATTATATACTACGATGAAGCAAGAAACGAAGGAGATCAGAATGATGGCCATGCTCACGATGTTGAAACCCCTTGTGAATCCATACCTATGCTTTCCATCAGTATCATACAAATCCTCAAGATCAGCCTTCCTTTTCCTGATGAAGAGGTAATCAGTCACAGTCATTCCGATTATAGGTCCTTGTATATAGGCGGCTAACGATATGAATGCTCCGAAATGCTCCATCACCCACCCGAACACGGTAAGGAGACTGACATAGATCATCGCCAATATGACAAGGAAACGATAGCTCAATTTCGGCAAGCCGCTTTTGACTATCATGCAATTCACATACGAGCCCATGCCCTGAGTGCCTATGTTTGCGAACGAAACCATCATCAGACTCAAAAGCGCTACGGATTGTCCGCAAAGCCTTGAAAGCATAAGCGTGGGGTCGCTCTCGAAAACTCCGAATCTTGCGAACATGGCATACGCCATTATGCCGCCAGCTGCAACGAAGAAAGGCGCAACGACGCCATAAGCCAAAGTCGTCCCCCAATACCCTTTGCTTTCGCTTTTGCACAAACGCGGCAGGACAAGAGCCTGCGTTGACCACGAAAAGGCAAAAGCGACATTGCCTTCTGCGGACATCATGAATTTCGCAATCGGCGATAAGGTCGATGACGGATCAGCAGGCGGCTGAAGATTCACCATTTGCGAGAACGGCACAGCCGTAAAGCAAAGCACCACTACAACTGCTCCTACTACAAGCAAAGCGGTAACAAGCACCCTGCTCGTGATTTTTATGACGCGAGGGCCGCCGAGAGCAACCAATGTCCCCAACACAACGCAAAGGATGCCCAATGCAGGCTGCCAGAAGCCGACAGGCAATGATATGCCGAATACCGCGAACAGATTTATAAGCGATGATGCGAAAAGATCCGCATCGACGGCATACCATCCGAAATTGGCCATCGAGATGACAGTTGCCAGAACGGCTACGGCCCGAGGACCCAGAACCCCTCTCAGCCAAATCCACAGATCTATTCCGTATCGAACGGCGAAAAAGACGGGAATGCAGCTTATGCTCACCCAAATTATGTTGAAGCAGAAGATATTAATCAGCATCTGCTTGAACGATAATATCCCGGCGACATACGCACCCTGAGTGTAGCACCATGTGGCTATGGCGAATCCGCTAGTGGATAAAAACAAATCCCAAAAACCATATTGCCTTTCGCCTGCAAGGACGGGAACGGTTCCCATAAGCGTCTCTTGCTGAACCCAACTCTCATTGCTCATCTTATCACTCCTGTCGCCGCCAGCAAAGCCAGCAAAGCCGCAGCGCATACGCTTGCGACTATCAGAATCCAATCAATTGCAGACGCCGCCTTCGGATATTCATAGGATTCCGAATTCATTATCGAAATCCTGTTTTTCGTCTCGTTGTCCAAGATCGTCTTAAAATCATCCTCTTCCATCACATATCCCCTTTTTCACCATAAAGCTCAAAACCTTTTTTCATATAGGTCTTCGTGTTCACATACCACAAATACAGCCATTCTCCCATCAGATTGCCTATTGACTCCTGATAAAGCGCCCAGACGAACCAATAGTAAGACGCTATAGCCACATACGCTGTAAAATGCGCAATCTCTCCAGCGGAGACATTCTCGCCCAGATACGATTCGATGCATTTGCCGGCTCTCTCTACTGTCCAATCGCTGCAGGCTATGAAAGTTCCGAGATCGCTTGCAGGGTCGTCGTTTCCGGAATATTCCCAATCGATCAGCGACATGTTCCCGTTCGGGTCCACCAAGAAATTGGGCGAATACGAATCGCAATGGCATAGCACAGGCTCCACAGCGTCCCTGCGAGTAAGTTCATAAAGCATCTTCATGCCTTTGCTGATTGCGGAATAGTCCTCAAACGATGTCTTGGCACCGATTATCATGGATTCGAACTCCTCCGTTTTCGCTCTTATATCAAAATCAAAATCGGATTTCAATTTCTGATCATGAAGCTTCTTCAGCATTGCAATCGCGCAATCGACCTCGTCGTCGTTGCTGTAATCCAAAACATGAGCATCCTCGATGAATAGTGATATTTTCCACCCTTCATCGGGCTCTATGTAGATTATCGTCGAATCCAAACCCAGCTTCTTCGCAATCGATTCCGAAAAAGCCTCGCTTTTCCTTGATATGTATTTTTCAGTTCCGACACCCGGATGACGATAGACATATCTTTCCTTCCTGTCCCTTACCGAAAACACGAAAGAAAGATTGGTCAATCCGTTCTTGATGATTTTGATTCCCGATATGTCTTTTTCTTCGATGCCGAGCGTTTTGGATATGTTCTTGAATATAACGCTTCCGGAATCATTCACATACCTGTCATCGAAAGCGCGAAGCTCATCCAACGAATCGAATTCGTTTATAATGCCATCGGCATACCGCCTTTCGCATATTTCAAGCTCTTTCAAATTGGATTCGAGAAAACCCTCCCACAGCTCCTTTCTGACCTTGTCGCTATCGTATTGCTCTCTCAAAAGCTTGGAGAACTTTTTCGAAAAGGCATCCGAAAAATAAGCATGGCCAAGCATGATATGCATGTCCTTAGGCTTATGATCTATGGCTACGATCCTCCCCTTTGCATTCGTTATTATCCCCCACTCGTCGCTAACGCCATTCTGAAACGAGGAAGCGTAATAAGAATCATAGACATATCGCTCGAAAACATTTTCGGTGAAATAGTCGTCCGATGAGCATATAT
>CAMOXM010000060.1:0-8364 GCA_946629155.1 uncultured Spirochaetaceae bacterium
TACTGGATGTCCACCAGTTTGCGCAAAAGCTGCTGCCTGTCCCGTTCCATGCCGGGACGCAAAGAGATGACCTGTGTCTCATAGTTGATCGGACTTCCCAATCCGTAGATGCAGCTGACAGTTGACACCACCACCGTATCAGGACGTTCCAGAAGCGCGAAAGAAGCGCGAAGTCGCAGCCTGTCTATCTCGCTATTGAGATCCACTTCCTTCTCTATGTAGAGGTCTTTTCCCGGAATATAGGCCTCAGGCTGATAATAATCATAAGTGGAAACGAAATACTCCACCGCATTTTCCGGAAAAAAGGACTTGAATTCGCGATACAGCTGCGCAGCGAGCGTCTTGTTATGCGACAGCACGAGGACCGGCCGCTCCAATCTGGCAATGAGATTGGCCATTATGAAAGTCTTGCCGCAGCCCGTTACGCCTTTGAGCACCTGCGTGGAATTGCCTGAGTCGAACCCTTCGGCAAGCCTATCGACGGTTTCCTTTTGCGACGGCGACATAGAATACGGCGCATGGAGCTTGTAGAGCATTATTCTCCTTTCGAACCCTTAGGGCCTTTCGTCGCTTTTCCCTTAGAAGCACCTTTCGCGACCGAAGTCTTTTTGGAAGCTTTACTCTCGCTCTCAGCCATCCTGCTCATCCTGCATCTATTGGCGACAATATCGGACATATCCTTGAACAAAGAGGAAAAATCGCTCAAAGAGGATTTGCCGCCGACAATCGCATAGGATTTGCCGCCATCAGCCAGCGCATGATTCCTGAACAGATCGTCCAGCGCTTCCTTGCATTCGACTGCGGTGACTCTCTCCGCCTTATTAACCCTATCTTTGCGCAACTCATCCGTTATGCCCCTTGCGAACCTGACGAAATAAGCGTACGACTTCCTTTCGTTCGACTGAGGATGCGAAAGCGGAACAAGGAACGAACGCTTTGCCGAATCCAACGAGGAAGAGCTGAATTTGGATTTCAGGACTTCGAAAAAGCTTTTGAACGATTTTATTCCATTCGGATCCCTTATAGACGACATGGTAAAGGTTCCCATATAATAATCGTAATTGATGTAAGCGCCGTAAGCGCCGCCGTTGACGCGCACTTCCCTATATAGCTCGACATCCTGCAAACGAGTCGAAACCACATCCAGAGCCGCAGAGTGCTTGGGGCATCCTATCGTTACGCTCGGATAGGAGACGTCCGATGGTATCTGATAGAATGTGAAATCGCCGCCGCCATACCTTCCGAATCGCATGTTACGGTTTATCTCAGCCAGATCCATCATTCTCCTTGCGCCTATGATCCTGCCTGTGCCATTCGACGAGTCCGAGCCGTCAACGCGACCATCGTCCAATCTCCGGATCAGCTTTGAAATAGCCGCACCATGCAGGCAATCGGACAACAGCGTCAGAATCATATTCCCCCGCACGAATATTTTGCCATAAGCCGAGCGAATCGTCTGAAGCACATCCTCCACTTCCGCCTTATCCTTGACATCTATGCTGTCGATATAGCCCTTGAACAGAACTCCTCCGGTGACATTGCGAAACAGCTCCGGCGAAGAAAAATCGCTAAGCGACATCATGCGCGAAAAATCATGGGCGAAATAGGACATGTCCGAATACTCGGCCTGCAACCCGTTGATGGTTTCGATCACATCGCGCTCCGTGAAAACAGAATCCCGAAGCAATGCGGCAAGCAATTCCATGCCTTCGTCCATGTCCTCGTTCAAAATCTTAAATCGGATGACAAGGCACGGCGTCTCCCTTTCCGGAAAGGAAACGGACGTATAAGCTGAAACAAAGGCCGAAAAGGAAGGGAACAAATTGAAGAATCGCTCGCTGAAGTCCTTTATTCCTGCTACATGCGCTCTTCTCATCGCATCTATCAGCACTTGCAGATGCCATGCTTCGTATTCGCTGATACCGTCGAGTCTGAATGCAATGGTGAAATAGGACAGCAGCAAATCGCTTTCCGCAACATGCATGATGACTCCATGCTTGTTTCCGTAATAATCGTCCAGCGTCCTGCCGTTCTCCAAGGCAGCGTCTGAAACATCGCAGGACGAATCCAAAGCAAGCGATGCGAATTTCGGAAATTTCATCATGCCCACTATGTTGTCAAGCGTCTCAAACGAAAACAGGCTTTCCGCCTTCTTCTCATCATCCGCCATGGACTTGGTGCTGTTGTAGAACATTTCGGAGTCATCGGAAAGCGCCTTCTTGTCGGAATGCTCGTTGAAAAACGAAACCAGCTCCGATCTTAGCTTAGATAGCTTCCTGTCAAACTTGTCGGAAGGCGTCAGAAGAACCTTATGATATATTGAAGACGGCGATAGGAACACCCTATCGAACATCCTTTTGAAAAGCAAATCGTCGCTTTTCAATCGCCTTTCTATTTCGCATAAGCAGGCGAACGGTTCGCAGAGCGAAAAGTCCGTAAATGGACTCATCATTATCATCTCCGCAATCGCTCTACCCCTCATCGGCCTCTTGTCGGATGCTTCGACCTTCATCGTCTTCAATGCGTTGTCAATATGCTTGCGCATCTTCTTATCGAATCTGAAGCTAGCGATCGCCTTGCGAATCCTGTCTTCGCATTCCGCAACGATTTTTCCGGACGGACCCTCAATCAGAACATCGTCGAACGATATGACGAAGAACAGCTTTCCGTCGAAAACATCGATTCCGGTATCATCGCCTATGTCCTTGGCGATTTCGAGTTTGACCAGACTCTTGTAAAACGGCGATTGGAGCGAACCCAATAGCGCTTGAACGAGAACCGAAAGCATCCGATATCCGATCGGATCCGACATATAGATTCCAGTATCGAAAACCATTGCGAAAGATGGCTTGTCAGCATCAAGATTGCTGAAAGGAACCTCCAAGAATCCGCCGGACTTCAATTTCCTGAGTTCCATCATCGAAGCGTCGCCATGTCTATCGGCAAAATCGGAATATTCGGGGATCATCCGCTTTGCTCCGTCCGAATCGCCTCCGCATGAAAAATATTCCGAAGCAGTCGGCCTGCTCAGAAAATCCGCATCGAGAATATCGAGCAACTCATCGCAATCGCTGCCGCCGTAAATCGTAAGCACGCAATTCTCCGGAGCATAATGACGCCTGTAATAGCTGATGAACTCCTCATAAGACAAAAACGGAACGCACATAATCGAACCGCCGCTATCGAAGCGATCCGGACCTTTGGCCGTTATGCGCCTTATGCCATCCATCATCCTTTTGGGTCTCGTGCTCTCGCCTTCCCTCATCTCATTGCACACCACTCCGGTAAACCCAGTCAGATCTCCGTTTTGCTCGAAAATGCCGCGAACGCCTTCTTTGAGAAAGGTCTCCTTTTTGAGCAAGGGATTGAAAACCGCATCCGCATACATCCTGAACGCGCTGATGAAATCTTTTTTGACCGTAGAGGCCACGGGATACGTCGTCCAATCGGGATGCGTCTCGGCGTTTATGTATGAAAGCGCGGAAAGAGACGAACATGTTTCGAATGGGTCTGCAACATCAAACGACTTCGACCCCGACAGAACCGAATGCTCGATTATGTGCGCCGTCCCCTTATCATCCTCAGGCGGAGTGGGAAACGAAAAGGAAAAGAACATCTCCTCGTCATCCGTCATGATCCTGAAGATCTCAGCACCGGTCTTCACATGCCTTAACCGCACGCATTGAGCCGCGTATTCGCCAATGCGCCTGCGTTCTGTCACGCGATACTTCTTCGCAAGCTTTCTTGAAAGAACAAACCCATTTTCACTACTATCCGTATTAGACATATTGGTGCACCTTTTAAAAATACTCTATGCTTCGAACACGCTTGTTATCATCGAAATAAACGATTCTCGCATAAAGCTTTCCGCCCTCATACCTTTCCTCGATGTTCCCATCAGGGAAATAATAAGTCTTCTTCGCCAGGATTCCGTTGTCATAATCCTCCTCGACTTTCTCCCTTGCATCCTCATATTCGATTCGCATTGCAATCCGGTCGTCCTCGATTCTCTCGACAGCAAGCAAATTGCCATCTTCATCGTAAGAATAGTTCAGATCCCCATCCCTTACGACTTTTCCGCTCCGATTATAGACGATGGTCTGCCCATTGTCCTTGCTGACCACAAGGTTTCCATCATCTTCGTACTTGAAATCCAACGCCTTATTGTCAGTGGTTATCACAAGCGAAGAGAAAAAAGTATTATAGACATTATACTTTTCGGAAGTCCCCTTCAAAAAGACATCGTTGTCCTTGTTCAAAAGAGAGAAGAATCCGAGAACATCGCTTTTATTGTAGCCTAAAAGCTGCCCGCTCACGCTGTCGCGATAGAAAACGGTGACTTCAATCGGATTGTCCTTCGAATCAAAAGACCTGATGCGCTCGACCTTTCCGGAAAGCGATCCGTATTCGAAAACATCATAGCAGCCATCGTACGATATCACCTTGGATATTCGCCCTTTCGCATCGTACAAAATAGTATCGGCATAATCCGCAATCATCTCCAGGAATTCGCTTCCGCCCTCGGCGGTCTGCGGCTGATCGAATTCAAGTCCTGTCGAATATGCCGACGTCGAGGAGAACATCAGCGCGACGAATGCGAATACTCTTCTTAAATGCTGCCGTCCGAACCTGTCCATCAGCTGAGAAGCGCCTCGATGTATTCCTTCTTGTTGAATTTCCGAATATCGCCGTACCCTTCGCCAGTGCATAGGAAAGCGACGGGAAGCCCTATGCTTTGCGATATCCTTATCAAAGTTCCGCCTTTGCTTCCGGAATCGATTTTCGTCAGAACCAATGCGTCTATGTCCGCAATGCGATCGAAGTTCTCGGCCTGGGATATGGCATTCTGACCGGTAGTGGCATCAAGAACGAGAAGCTTCCTGTAGTTCTTCTTGTCGGGTATGCTTGCATTGACTATCCTGTCTATCTTGCCGATTTCCTTCAATAGATTCTCCTTGGTATGCATCCTGCCGGCCGTATCCGCTATCAGCAGATTCTCCTCACCGCCTTTCAGCGCCGTCAATCCATCATAGACGACCGCCGCCGGATTGCCGGCCTTGTCATTTCTAACTATTCTGACAGATAGCCTTTTGGCATGAATATCCAATTGCTCGCCGGCGGCCGCCCTGAACGTATCTGAAGCGCACAAAATCGGATTGTTGCCCTTATCCTTGAAATACTTCGCCAACTTTGCGCAAGTGGTCGTTTTCCCGCTGCCGTTCACTCCGAGAACAAGGATGACGGTTTTCTCGTCGAACATATCCTCGAAATCGTATTCGCTTATCCTCGACGAAAGAATCCCCTCCAGAACATGCCTCATGTCCTCGTCGGAGGACACTTTATCCGATTTGGAATGGTCTAGAAGCTCCTTTGAAATCTCCGCCGAAAGCGTGCCGCCCAAATCGGCCTCATACAAAATATCCTCGAGGCTCTTGGCGTTGTCTTTTCTTTCCGCCGCCGCCTTCGATTGGAATACGGATGTTATCTTCTTGAAAAAACCGAACAATTCACTTCCTCCGATCTGATGTCGTCTCGGCACGAGGCGAGAACCTCTTTGCGCCACGAGATCCGTCTCTCTTGCAATCGGCTTTGCCGCTTGCCGAGTTTCGCCTCATGGTACCGGACTTTTTTTTCACATTCGGCGAAACATCTCTCCGAAAAGGCGCCGAACGTCTTCTCTCTTCGAAATGCTCCGACGATGCCTTCGCATATTCGAAATCCCTTTTGCGATTCGCCCTTTCGGCAGGACGAACGACCTTGCGCTTAAGAACATATGTCTTGCTGACAATCGAATTCCTCGTGAAGCCCCTCGGAATCATCTCCGAAGTATAAGTCATTATCCTGAAACTCTTGAGTTTCGCCTTATCTAGCTCGAAAGCGCCGTAAGAAGTCCTGAACAATATGATTCCATCCTTGCTGAGAATGCGAGCGCATGCATTCACGAGGGCAACATGATCGCGCTGAACTTGAAACGTCCTGTCGCGCCCGCCATGCCTATTGGAAAACGACGGGCAATCGATTATCACGAGATCAAAAGGATCTCCCGCATAATTTTGCGCGAACTCCATCGCATCCATCTTCACGAACTTGAAATCCTCGGATTCGAACCCGTTCGCCTTCATGTTTTCCTTGCAAGCTTCAAGGGCTGTCGAAGAAGTGTCAATGCTGGTGCATGCAGCAGCGCCGCCTGCATAAGCGAACAGCGTATATCCGCCGGTGTAGCAAAACAAATTCAGGATATTACGGCCCTTTGAAAGCTCCTTGACCAAAAGCCTGGAACGATGGTTTTCGATGAAGAGACCCGTATCGAGTTTCTTAAGCAAATCCACATTGAATATTATGCCGTTTTCACGGGCTTGGATTTTCAAAGTCGATTCGCCATCGTTGGAATCACCAGACGGCATGCCGTCGGATCGAAAGGCTTCATCATCCTCGGAACCCTGTTTTATCCTGCTTCGAACGATAACATGCGATAAAGGAATATGAAGTGAGGTCCCGACGCATGATACGACATCCTCAACGGAAAAATCCGAAGCGCATGGGGAGTAAAACACCACCATCGCATAATCGGCATAAACATCCACAGTGAAATCAAAAGATCTGAAGAACCGATCATAAACCCTGTACGCATCCGTCGAAGGACCGAAATGCTTGCGTTGCAAAGAGCTCTCATCCTTCAGAATTCGCGAAAGCTGACGCAAGGAGTAAGTATTAGTCGTTTTTTCCATCTTCGTCCATCTTCTTGTACATCTTGAGAAATTCGTTTGCGAGAAATTTGTAGGCATAGCTCTTCGCAGCGAATTCCACGATCATCTTGGAAACAAAAATATCGCCTTCGCCATGGCCGGCAATATCGCCTATGACCTCATCGAACGAAGTGTTGAGGATATGCTGATATCTGGTGAATGCGCTATACGGATTTATGTTTTTCATCGTCGTGCTGAGAAAATCCTTGATATCGCTCATGCTCATCACCTGCTTGAACAGGGAAATGGCGACAAGATACGCAAGATGCTCCCTCGAATACTTTTTGCCGTCGCAATGCGGAACAAGACCTTGCTTTATGTAATTGTTGATCATTGATCTGGTGAAATTGTCCTCGTCCTGATTGCCTATGCACATATTCGGCTCCTTCAGGAAAAGCAGGACCTGTTCCATATACAAGCCGAAATCCGGCAGGCTATCCCAGTCCTTCAGCTTCTGCCCGTTCAATCGGCGCTTCAATTCATCCTTGCAGTTGTTAATCTTATCGCTATTCACAAAAACACCAATTCCTCAGACTACAGCACGCGTTCCAGAAAACTTCTGAGCCTATCGGTTTTCGGCGAGGAGAATATCTGAGCGGGATCCCCTTCCTCCTGTATTCTTCCTTCGGACAGAAAGACCACTTTCGAAGAAACGTCCCTGGCGAACTTCATCTCATGCGTCACTACCAGCATGGTCATTCCGCTGCCAGCCAATTCGCGCATCACAGCAAGCACTTCCCCGACCATTTCGGGATCAAGCGCACTAGTAGGCTCATCGAAAAGCATGACCGAAGGCCCCATACACAACGCCCTGACGATGGCGACGCGCTGCTTCTGCCCTCCGGAAAGCATAGATGGGTATGCGTCTTTCTTGTCAATGAGTCCGACCTTATCAAGAAGCCCTATGGCTTTGGCCTCCGCCTCTTCTTTAGTCATTCTCTTCAAGACAACCGGCGCACAAGTCAGATTCTGCATGATCGACATGTGCGGAAACAAATTGAAATGCTGGAACACCATCCCCATCTTCTGACGATGCATGTCAACATCGACCTTATTGCCCATGAGATCGATGCCATCGAACCATATCTCTCCGGAATCCGCCCTATCAAGAAGGTTCAAGGTCCTCAAGAATGTGGATTTCCCACCTCCGGACGGCCCTATTATGCTTATGACATCGCCCTTAAGGACATCAAGGGAAACGTTCTCGAGAACCCTAAGTTCGCCGAACCTTTTGCATAGGTTCCTGACTTTCAAAAAAATCCCCTGCATGTTCGCCTCGCCATTCGAATTCGCCATGCGATCCTCACCTCTCATGTTTCAGTTTCTTTTCGAATGCGGATAAAAGACGGGTGAGAAGCAAGACTATGATCAGATAAATCAGAGCCACAAGAAGAAGAGGATTGAACGCATCGTACGTGTTGTTCCTTATCATGTTTCCGGCTCTCGTCAGATCTATCACGGCAACATAACCTGCAACCGAGGTCTCTTTTATCAAAGCTATGAACTCATTCCCTATCCCCGGAAGAATATTCTTCAAAGCCTGGGGCGCTATTATTCTGGTCATCGTCTGCGTCCTGTTCAGACCAAGGCTATACCCCGCCTCCGCCTGACCGGGATC
>CAMOXM010000061.1:0-8236 GCA_946629155.1 uncultured Spirochaetaceae bacterium
TAATCTTACAAATATTAAAGAATATTACAAATCTTAACCATTTTCACACTTCTTCCCAACAAGCTTATACTATTAACGCTATGCTAGCCCCACGTCCCAACCCATTCGATATATAAGCTTTGGCAACAAGCCGACAAAAATGATAGACAGGTTCTCGGATCTGGAAGAAATGTACGAATCGTTCGACAGCCCTACTCCGCAATCCAACCTTTACATAATTACAGGTCCGCTAGGATGCAGGAAAACAGTTTCTCTTACGGCAGCAGCCTCTCGATTCGACAGCAAAGAAGATTGGCTGACAATAAACATCAACCCGAATATCGACATATTAGAGCAGCTAGCTTCGGCCATTTACGACAAATGCAAGGCCGAAAGATACTTTTTGGAAAAAGAATTCAGCTTCTCCTTCTCCGGAATATCGATTTCAATAAAAGGCAAAAACACGGTTTCAAGCGTTTCGATGCTTCTCGAAAAAATGTTTTCCCACCTTAAATCGAAAGGCAAAAAGGTTTTAGTGCTAATCGATGAAGTCAGCGACAACGAGCACATAAGAGTATTCGCCCATACATTTCAAATATTATTGCGAGAAAGCTATGACATATACATGATAATGACCGGGCTTTTCGAAAACATTTCCGATTTGCAAGACGAAGGCAACCTAACGTTTCTCTACAGAGCACCGAAAATCAATCTTCCGCCTCTCAATATGCGCTCAATTACCATATCCTATATGGACACTTTCAAAACTGATATGAAAACTGCAAATCGCCTGGCGCGCCTGACGAAAGGCTACGCTTTTGCGTATCAGCTTCTCGGAAATCTGCTGTTCGAAACAGGTGAAACCAAATTGAACGAAGCCACGCTCAACAAATTCGATCTGGTGCTCGATGAAAGGGTTTACTCCAAAATCTACAGCGAACTCAGCTCAAAAGAAAAAAGCATTCTGAAATGCGCCGCTGATGGCAACACAGATATAACCGAAATATCTGAAAAGCTCAACATGACCAAGGGCAATGCCTCAGTCTATAAAACACGCCTTGCAAACAAAGGTCTGATAGATAAGGCGTCTCGTGACAAGATAGACTTCATGCTGCCCAGATTCAAAGAGTTCCTTGAGTATAGAATCATAGACGAGGAATAGTACAAATAATCGTAGAGTAACTCTCAGTTTTATGCAAATCAATCAATCAACTGATGAAATTACACAAGGGCGCTTCTAAAAACCTGCTGTTCGAAGATGCCTACAGATTTTTAAGGCGGGATGGCGGCAAAAAACGTACCATATATTCTGCCATATCCAGTCGCCGGATATGCACCGGATATGCGCGCTTTGAGGCGGAAAGCCATTTGGATAGGCATACAACATAATCGCGGGTGCGAAGCACCGTAAGATACAAAGCCTTATCCTGCATTGGGCTTTCCGTCCCAAACCCCACCTCTCCAGTACCTCTTCGGCTCTACGGCTTTATTCTGTTAGCCAACTTTTGCAAATTTCCGTTAAACTTCTTAAACTTATTCGCATCGGCATTTCGCCTTGCGCTAGTAGCTCAATGGATAGAGCAACGGACTTCGGATCCGTCGGTTGCAGGTTCGACTCCTGTCTGGCGCAGATTTTAATAGAGGGCGTTTCTAAAAATCTCAGAGTCCGAACCTGCCAAACGCCTTTCCGGTCTGAAAACCGGCAAAATGCCTCAAAATACGACAAGTATTCCTACATTTATTCGGACATAGCCTTTTTTCGATGCAAAGATTATAATTCACTATATGAACAACATATCAATCGAAACTCAAATAGCGCGAACGAAAATACGCAGAATGATTTCAAAATTTTTAGAAAACGAAGGATTTGTGGAAGTTGAAACCCCGATTCTATCCAAAAAGGCGATACCCGAAAGCAGCATCAGATTATTCGAGACAAAACGCACCACCATGAACGGACAAGACGAATTCTACCTGCTGCCCTCTCCTGAACTATATATGAAGCGAATGATTTTCGAATGGCGCAAATCGATATATCAGTTTTCAAAATGCTTCCGAAACTCCGAGCAGACATCCAAAGAGCATTGCAATGAATTCACGATGCTGGAATACTACAAGATAGGCGAAAACGAACAGGACCAAGCGCGGCGCACAGACAAAATGCTTAAGGAGATTTCCGCCGAACTCAACTGCAGCTGCAAATTGGATGGCTTCAGATACATGAGCATGCGCGAAGCCGTAAAGAGCATTGTCGGATTAGACCTGGATGAAATGCAAAATAAAGAATCACTACTGAAAAATTTGGAGAGCATAGGCATTTCCGTCTATGACAAGAGCGAATCATGGGCGGACTCGTTCAATCGGCTTTTCGTATCCGCCATCGAACCAAATCTGCCCTGTCAGGACAAACCGCTGCTGCTTTACGACTATCCGCGCCAGATAGAATGTCTGGCCGCAGACAAAGACGACAAATACAAGAGACGCTGGGAGCTTTACTACAAAGGAATAGAATTAGCCAACTGCTACTACGAAGCCGTAAAAAAGGAAGACATAGCCAAATGCTTTGAAAATGAAATCAAGACCGTAAAATCAATAGAACCGGGTTTCAGGCAAGACGACGATATGGTTTCCTATGCGCCTCTGCCACCGTCAAGCGGAGTTGCGCTCGGATTCGACAGATTGGTCATGCTATTGACAGACAAAGACAATATTCGGAATGTCCTTCCGTTCTATGAAAACCTGATATGAAAGGTTTTTTAAAATTCCTTCCTTCGCACAGAACGGCATTCAGATTGCAAAATGATAATCAGTATGCTAAAATCATACTTTCTAAAAAATGCAGATAACCGAGGGTTTCAAAAACTGAAGGCCAAGCCAAACAAAATGAGAATGCACCTTGGATATCTGACAAGGAGAGTAATAATGAACATATACCAGAACGATCTTGTGAACATTGGGCTTTCGCTTGAATTCGGAGACATCGTCACGAAAGTCTGCTATTCGGGTCCGGTTTACAATCAGGAATCGAATGAGGTGGGCTTCCAAATCTATGCGGGATACGGTGAGCCCGGCGAAGGGTTCGTGTCTTTCAGCTTCAAAAACGAGGACGATCTTCTCAATAAGATGATCGCATACGCCGATAGCTTCGATCCCGAAGAGAGCTTCAAAAAGAAGCCCGCTTTCTACAAAAGCGGAATAATCAACGCCTACGTTGAAAAGCTTTCGCTCGTTTGGATGAGAAATGCTTTGGCGATCTACAAGAGAAAGAGAGAAATCGAAAGGGAGATGGAGCGTCTCGAACAAGAGAGGAAGGATCTCGAAAACAAGAGCGCAGACAAGAGAATCGCCGAAGATCTCAAGATCCTCACCAACGAGGCGAACAACGACAGAAGCATCATCAACGATGTTCTGAAAGAAGACAGAATACTTTTCTGATGCTTTTCAAAATTGTTGTTTCAAAAAAAACGGGAGCAGAAATGCTCCCGTTTTTTTTAGGGTACTTCAAAACCCTGCTATTCGAAGATGCTTGCGATTTTCTTTGAGAGCAACGAAAATCAGCAACGCGCCTTGTTTACCGTCTTTATCGTTTCGGTAAGAATATCGATTCCCTTAGTCAAGTCCGCATCGGATATGTTAAGCGCCGTAAGACAGCGCAAGACAGCGCCATCCCTACCGCCCTTTTCCATGATAAGACCGTTCTCAACGCACTTTTTCTGAATTTCGGCAGCAATCTCTCCGCCACCGCTTCTGCTGCCGAGATGATCAGGTTTCGATTTGGGATCTACGATTTCGATGCCGCACATCATTCCCCTGCCTCTGACATCTCCTATTACAGACACGTCTTTCTTGAGCGAATTGAAATGCTCCATGAATAGCTTCCCCTTCCTTTTGACATCATCGAGAAATTTCCTTTCCCTAACCTTCTTCATCAGGCAATTCCCTGCCGCCATGGCAAGCTGAGTTCCCCTGAATGTTCCCGCATGGATCCCAGGACCCCATTTGTCAAGCGATTTGTCATATACTATGACCGCCATCGGCTGAGAGCCGCCGACAGCCTTGGAGAGACACAGGACATCCGGCTTTATTCCGGAATACTCAAATGCAGTGAAATCGCCGCTTCTGCCTATTCCGCATTGGACCTCATCGAAAACCAATGGAATTTCGAGCTCAGCCGTAACTCTTCTGATCTGCTGAAGGAAAAACGGTGACATCGGAATCACGCCGCCTTCGCCCTGAATCGGTTCGATAACGACGCATGCCGGCCTGACTATGCCGCTTTCCGGATCCTTGAGCATCCTTTCGAAATACTCGGCAGCAACCTTGTCGCCCTGTTCGCCTCCAAGCCCGAACGGACAGCGATACGAATAAGGGGCAGGCATGAAATACACGTCCCCCATCAGCCCCGGTATGTATGCTTTGGAATGAAGATTTCCCATCATTGCGAGAGGACCCTGACCCATCCCGTGATATGCGCCCGAAAAAGATATGACGGATCTGCGTCCCGTAGCGAATTTGCAAAGCTTGATCGCCGCGTCAAGCGCATCCGTTCCTGCCGGAGCGCAGAAATGCACCTTAGCATTATCAGCGAAACTTTTCGGAAGGCTTTCGAAAAGCGTTGTGGTGAACTCGTCCTTAATCGGAGTTATCAAATCGAGACCATGGAGCATCGCTCCACTGCTCAGCAAATCCATCATTGCCTTGTTGACATCATCATCGTTGTGCCCCAAGGCCAGCGTTCCGGCTCCGCAAAGGAAATCTATGTAATCCTTGCCTTGAACATCCGTAAGATGCACCCCTTTGGCCTTAGCTATGCAGATGGGAAATTTTCTCGGATAGCTTCTGGCGTTGGATTCCCTTGATTCCTGCCTCTCGATGTAATACCTATTGTCCTTGCTCACCTTTATCACCTCCCCTTATTCAGATTCGGATTCTGAAGTCTTTTCTTGAAAAATCTCTAAAGGGCTCTTCTGAAAACCTGCTGTTCAGAGAGCGCCTTAAAACTTGAAAGCCTCCCTTTTATTAGTCCTTTCGATTTCCTGAACAATCCAACGATTCGTAACTTCGCACAACTTGTAAAGCTTCTCCAAATCAGACGAAATCTCTTCAAGCTCTTCCTTCGTAACCTCATTCCTTTCATCGTCGGCGAACACCTCCGATATTTTTTCGGAGTACTTGTTCTTCGATTCTATAAAGTTTCTTCGGACGCCATCGATGCCTTTGCTGTCCGGATTGTCGAACATATAGATATTGAAGCGCTTCTCCACTTTCATGCAAAGGTTATGAATCTTGCGGATTTTCCTGAAAGTCTCGCTGAACCCCATAGCTCCCGAAAAAGAATTGAATGAATCAATCACTTTGCGCAATTCTTTCATGAGACGCTGAAGCTTTAGCGATATCATCTGCTTCTTGCCCTTATTGAGCCCGAAGCTCCAATATACGATCTTGACCGTTATGTATATTACCAGCCAAAAGGCGCAAATACCAGCAAATTCGATTAATGCCATCATAAGCCGCACCTCCTCTTACACGCCGTTGAAATCTTCCGATCCGGAATTGGCATCGCTGCCGTCGTCATCCACGGGAAGCTCATCGGTGGGATCGACGAAACTGAACTTTCCCTCCATTTCCGGAGGCACGATCTTTTTCTTGCCATCCGGCTTAGTTTTCATAGAAATGTCGTTTTCGGCCTTTTCATGCTTCTCGCCTTCGCTACCGTCCCTATAGCTCAAAGTAATTTGCGGGAAAGGAATGCATATTCCATTCTCCTGCAACGTCCTGCAAGCGATTTCATCCAAATCCCATGCAACGGACCAATAATTATTGCTTTCCGTCCAAACCTTGATTACGAATTCGAGATACGAATCGTTATGAGCGTTCCAGCGGACCGTAGGAGCAGGCTCTTTCAGAACGAGAGGATGCTTGCCACAAGCCTCCAACAGCACCTTTCTGGCAAATTCCGTATCAGCATCGTAATCAACGGAAATCTTCAAATCCACCCTTCTGATCTGGTTTGCGCTGTAGTTGACTATCGTGCCGTTGAATACGCTGCTGTTCGGCATTATGACCCTTCGGTTATCGGGAGTATTCAGAATCGTATGCATTATATTGATTTCCCTGACGGAACCCGATACGCCGTTTATATCTATGAAATCCCCGACCTTGAACGGATGTATGAAAAACAGCACTATTCCATTCGCAACAGAACTTATCGTATTCTGTATGGACAAGCCTATCGCCAATGTAAGAGCGGACAAAGCGGCGATGAACCCTGTCATGGACACCCGCATTATCGACAGGCAATACAATATCAGAGCCAGGTAAAATACGAATTTGACTATGGTTAGGATGAAATTCACCAATGATGTGTCTATTTCAGTCGATAATATTCCAAGCTTTATAAGCTTCAGCAAATTCCTTATTATGTAAATTCCGATTATGAGAACGAATATCGCCGCAAACGTCCTATAACCGCTGTTCTTGAGGAAATCAACTGCCTGGTTCAAATAGTTTTCCATAGCCTATCTCCCGTTCCTAAAGTCAACTAATGATATAACAATGACCAATCATTTGCAACAAACAAAATTACGAGCAAATCGATATCAACCAAGGTTGCGATTCGACCCGCGCCGACCGATTGTCAGAAATCCACCGTTCTGAAAAAATAAACTTCGTCATCGGCTGGAAGACCGTTGGCTTTCTCAATCAATATGAGCTTGCTCGACGTGCTAGTGATATTCGCCCTGGTGGTTTTGGAGGTCAAGCGGGCGGAATTGGAAATCTCGCCGTCGAGCTTCTGAATGCCATAGTAGATTTCCTTGGAACTCGAATACTCATCCAGATATATTCCGATGCGCACACCGGATAATTTTGAAGATGTCGCTTTGAAAATTGTGCTGGATTTGCCTATCGCTTCCGCTATCTTGTCCCTGTATTTCCAAATCGGATCGTCGTTTTTCGATGGTGGGGCAAATTCGGCAGGCGATGGCGGCAACCCCACCTGCAAATCAGCAGAATCCGCTTGCTCAGCATCTTCTGCCGCAACCTCTTTCACCGTCTCGATCGAGTCCTTTTCGTCAGCTTCCAAGCGTTCATAGGTCTTGTCGGAATCGTTTGCAATGCCTTCATCCGATAATTCGACGGCGGGCATATCGAGGCTTCTGTCCTCTTCGGAAAGAAAATAATAATAAGGGTTTCTGATGACTGCGCTCCTGCTCGTTTTCTCGTTGTTATAGCTTATGCTGACTTCAATTTCACGCGCAGCAGAATCATGAAAAGGAATGACAAGCGGTTTCGAACAGTTGTATGTCTTTGAATTCTTCTCGAATTGCATGCATGTGCTCGTCCAATTGATAGAACCGCTTGAAGCATTCACTACGAAAACAGCATTCTTAGCCCATTTGCTCTCGAAAACCAGCACGTAATAAGGCGTCAGATCCCGATCTATGAGATAAATCACTTCAGGGTCGCCTATTTGGGTGTTTTCATAGGAACAGGAGAGTTGAGACAATGCAATCGAAACCAGCAAAGCCAACCTTATGAATTTGAAAATACCGATTTTAAGAGCGCTTTGAAAAAACCGGATTGCCATAATACCTTAGAAGACAATTCCTGATGTTTGCCGAAAGATGCTTCGCTTTGTCGAAAAAGGCATCGCAATCGGCTGCATCGTATTCTCCCGCATGCTCCTGCGTTCCGTTGATCTTGTCATAGGCATAATAATTTATCGGATACAGCCTATAACCCGATATTATGCTTTTGCATATCGACTCCGCAAGGCTGTCCGCATCATCGAATTCAGGTTCTACAGACTTGGAAAACGAAACGCAGATTCTGCCTTTGTCCTCTTTCAAGCTTTTGAGAATGGAAAAGTAGTCTTCCTTCTTCGTCTTGACATAATTGCCGCTTTCATTCGCCACGGCGTACGATTTCAATATGTCGTTAGGATCGAATTCATACGAAATGCTGACCGGAACAATCCTCACCCTGCTCAAAAAGCCGTTTATCGTCTCGCTTTTTCGCTTGCTGAGCATAATCATCTTAATGACAGATGGCTTCACGCTGTCAATGCCATCCTTGCTTCTGCCTGCGCTTCCGGCTATCCATACCGAAGAATATCCGTTTGAGATGGAATCGGTCATGTATCGCGAAAGCAAAACCGATTGGGCATAAAGCTCGCGCATCTCCAAGCTTCTGTTTATCACGATTCCGCCGCAAACGACAAGGTAAGGCTCTACTTCCGGAATGTCGGTAAGATTCG
>CAMOXM010000062.1:0-8232 GCA_946629155.1 uncultured Spirochaetaceae bacterium
GACCCATCATACCGTGTTACCATAAAGCAAGGGGTTATCAAGGAAATACCTCTCTTCATGAAGATGTTGTTTTCAAGGGGAAAGGTTGTGATCGTATCCGATGATAACGTTTCGGCCATTTATTCGAATGACATGAGAAAAAGTCTGGCGGAAGCCGGATTCGGCGCTTATTTGTGGTCTTTTCCTTCTGGAGAGGAGAACAAGAATATGAAAACGCTTGCCGATTTGATGGAATTCATGTCTCAGAACGGTTTCGCCAGATCCGATCTGATGCTGAGCGTCGGGGGCGGGGTTGTTCGCGACATCGCAGGACTTGCGGCATCCTTGTTTGAAGGCGGAATGAGATTCGTTCATGTTCCTACTGATCTTCTTTCCGCTTGCGATTCGTGCATTGGCGGGAGGAATCGAATCAATTTGTCCGGCGGCAGAAATTGCTGCGAATCGATGTATTTTCCGACAGCAGTCTATATTGATCCCGATGCGATAAGAAAGGCTGGCGGCGCGGCTCTCAAAAACGGCATGGTCGAAGTGATAAGATCGGCTTTGATCGGAGGAAAGGATTTCTTCGAATCCATAGAGCAGGGTGGTGTCGAAGACAGACTTGAAGATGTCATTTCCAGATGCCTTATGATCAAGAACGGGTATGTCGGCAAGAAAGGCAGCGAGTGCAATGAAAGGCGCATTTTGTATTTCGGAAAGATTTTCAGCCGAGCGGTGGATCGGGTTTCGGGGTTTTCATTAGGGTATGCGAAATCGCTGGGAACCGGTTTGGCGCTGACTATGAGAGCGGCTGTTTCGAAAGGGCATTGTGACAAATCGATCCTCGACAGGACGGTTGCGTTGCTTTGCAAATACGATCTGATTTCAGAAGAATGCCTTTCCTTTTCGGATATCAAGTCTGCAATCTTGAAGGAGAACAAGATAAGCAAGGGGTATTTGAATTTTGTCGTTCCTTATTCCATAGGGGATTGCAGGCTGGTGAAGGTTGACTTGAAAGACATGGACGATTGGATTCGCGATGCGGTGGAATTCGAGCCTGAACAAGCCGCCCTTGCGGATGGATGCTTCTGCCAAACTTGAAGCGACTGAAGCATCCTGTGTAGTCTGAACCTGCCTATTGCCCATCATGTTCTCAGAGGGGATCTTCTATGACTCCAGATATGTTCGGAAGTGGCCTTCAGAAATGTTCGTTGGCAGTATCGGATAGCATGATTGCAAGCTTCGCATCATTTTTGTCGATATCCTCTTTTCCTTTGCAATCCGCAAGCGTTCTGGCTATGCAATAGGCTTTGAGCGATTTTCCTATGTTCGTGTTTCCATTGAATATCTCTGCTGCTTTTTCAATGGCTTTGCTTCTGAAATCGGCTTCGCTTGTCTTGAGGATATCAGAATTGAACGCTATGCTTTGACTGGATTCGTATCTTGCCGACTGCATTTGCAATGCTTTGACAATCATTTGCACGGGGTCGTCTGGCTCATCCATGCGAAGTGCGGCGTTCGCTTGGCCGGATTGGTCCTCTGATATGCAGCATATCATATCAAAATTGTCATAGATGATTTCGTTCAGATTTCTGTTGAAGGATTTTCTGCTTGAGGCGGAGCACTCGCATGAGTCGTCGCTTCTTCCGAGCTTTCCGCATCCGCAAAGCCGAGATGCGGCTATGATTGAAGTACTCAACGGATATGATTCGCCTTTGAAAGCGAAAGCGCTTTTGCTTATGCATGATTTCAAGAGCATCATTGTTTTCCGCGATAGTTCGGATATGTCGTCAACGAGCAGTATGCTGCCGTTTTCCGCGATTATGCGCGGGATGCCTTCTTTTTGGGTCTTGAAGGCGTCTTTGATGCTTTTTTCATCGAACACCTTGAAAACCGTTTTGTCGCATCCATCATTTGAAAGCGAAGAGGCTTCAGGGTTCGTTTCGTTGGCCTTGAGTATCATCATGTTTTCTTCGCGGGCAAGCCTGACTTTCTCCGGCAAAGGCAGCGCTATTCGACTTAGGACGTCCATTATAAGCGATTTTCCGCTGCCTTTAGGTCCGAGGATAAGTAGGTTGTGCCTGCCGGCGAGCGCTATGGAAATGACCTTTTTGCAATTTTCCATCCCGATTATGCCAGTGAGCAGTTTGTCGTTGTTTTTAGCCTTGCCGTCCGGTATGGATTTTGCAATGTGAAAAACGCTACCTAACGATTCCGCATTGCAGCTATCAGCATAATCATCATTATTGCGCGTTCCCTTCTCATGAGATCTTCTGCTTTCAATCCTTGCGAAGGATAAATACGCATCAGCGATGTCCCCGACATAGTGCATTTTGATTTTGCCGGCATACCCTTCGGGGTTTTTCGCGATTTCCGATTCCATCGTTTTTCTCGCATTTTCGCTAAGCATGATGTCTTCGATTCCGTGTCTCAGGCATATTTCAATTAGCGAAGACGGGATTATATCGGATGTCACGCACTCGCCCTTGGAGTTTATGGACGATGCGATGATGATCTTTCCATTGCATTGGGATTTGCATAGCACGGAAACGGCTATCGCAAGTTCTATGTTTCCGCAGCTGCTTATGTTTCCTTGCGGGGTTATCAAGCTTATAGTAACGCCTTTCGGGTATTGCAATTTCCTCACTACTGCCGCATTCTTTATTTTCGCTTCGCATTCCTTCGGATTGAAAAACCCGTTTTTGTAGTAGATGTCGAATCTGGGGAATCCTCCGCGTTTGGCGGTTTCGACTTTCATTAGGATTCCGGATTTGGTCTTATATAAAACAGAATATATGTCCATACGTATTATAGATGAAGAAAATTGATATTTGTCGCTTCATCATCAATATTTTTTGAATCGTTCCATGGTATAGCATTGTGTTATTGCCTTGCAGTTGTCCTGCTGTCCTTTGCTTGCAGCTGCGAATTATGATACACTAATAATTATCATAAACATAATAATAGCGGAGGAGATATGACGTTGAAGGATTTGACTGTCGGTCAGTCTTGCGAAGTCACACGAGTCGGAGCGGACGGAGCGCTGAGGCAGCATTTTCTCGATATGGGCATAATCCCGGGCACAAGAATCACCGTTGCGAAATACGCTCCGTTGGGCGATCCGATTGAAGTGACGGTGCGTGGATATGAGTTGACGCTCAGACTCGAGGATGCTGAAAGAATAGAGGTCAAGCAATCCGTCGGAGATTCATATGAAATAAATGAGCCTTCCGTTTCTGGCAAGACTGCCCATCCGGGACTTGGCGAAGGCGGCAGATTCCATCCGAAAGGCAGCGGAAACCCCCTTCCCGACGAAGCCGTGATGAAGTTCGTTCTTGTCGGAAATCAGAATTGCGGGAAAACCACATTGTTCAACAGGCTTACCGGAATGAATCAGCATGTAGGCAATTTTCCCGGAGTTACGGTTGATAGAAAAGACGGAGCGATTAGCGGATACGCCAAAACGCTTGTGACTGATTTGCCCGGAATCTATTCCATGTCGCCATATACGAACGAGGAGATAGTATCGAGGGATTTCATCATCGGCAGCAAACCCAATGGTATAATAAACATAGTGGATGCGACTAATATAGAGCGCAATCTGTATCTGACCATGCAATTGATAGAAATGGGAATTCCGATGGTTGTCGCCTTAAACATGATGGATGAATTGACGGCGAACGGCGGCAGCATAGATGTCAATGCGATGGAAGTGATGCTCGGAGTTCCGGTGGTTTTGATTTCCGCTGCTAAAAACGAAGGCATACCCGAACTTATAGGCCATGCTTTGCATGTGGCGCGCTATCAGGAAAAGCCGTTGCGGCAGGATTTTTGCGATGAGAACGATAACGGCGGAGCGGTGCACAGGTGCATTCATGCGATTTCTCATCTGATAGAGGATCATGCTAAAAACGCCGGGCTGCCTGTCAGGTTCGCTGCATGCAAGGTGATAGAAGGGGACGACAGGATAATATCCCAATTGCATCTGGATGACAATGAAACCGAAATGATGGAGCATATAATCGTTCAAATGGAATCCGAAAGGGGTCTCGACAGAAGCGCAGCCGTTGCGGAAATGCGATTCGAGTTCATAGGCAAGGTATGCAGAAGCACCGTTCGCAAACCCAATGAAAGCAAGGAACGCATGCGCAGCGATAGAATCGACAGGTTTCTTACGGGCAGATTCACAGCGATTCCGGCATTCTTGTGCATCATGAGCATGGTTTTCTGGCTGTCGTTCGATGTTATCGGAAAATGGCTTCAGAATATTATGGCTATGGCGATAGACGGGTTGAGCGCAATTGTCGGCAGAGCCATGTCGGCGTCCGGCGTGAATGAGGTGATTCAAAACCTTGTGACCGATGGCATATTCGCAGGAGTCGGAAGCGTATTGAGCTTTATGCCTATAATCGTGACGATGTTTTTCTTCTTATCGGTGCTTGAGGATAGCGGATACATCGCGCGAGTGGCGTTCTTTATGGATAAGCTTCTGCGCAAGATAAGCCTAAGCGGCAGAAGCGTGGTTTCGATGCTCATAGGCTTCGGCTGCACTGTTCCTGCGGTGATGTCAACGAGGACGCTTCCTAGCGAGCATGATAGGAAGATGACGGTTTTGCTGACTCCGTTCATGAGCTGTTCGGCAAAAGTCCCCATGTATTCGTTTTTCGCCGCCGCTTTTTTCCCTAAATACGGATGGCTTGTCATGATATCGCTATATGCCTTCGGAATCTTGCTGGCGATTTTGCTCGCATGCCTGTATAAGGGGGCGGTTTTCAAGGGCGGCGCCGCACCATTTGTCATGGAGCTTCCCAATTATAGGATGCCAGGCGCTAAGAATGTGGCGCAGCTTCTTTGGGAGAAAGCTAAGGATTTCCTGCAAAGGGCGTTTAGCGTCGTTCTGATAGCTACGATAGCGGTATGGTTTCTTAAGAAGTTCGATATTCACCTTAATGTCGCTGCACAGCCGCACGATAGCATTCTGGCCGTGATGTCTGGATTCCTGACGCCTTTGATGAGGCCTTTGGGTTTGGGCGATTGGCGTATTTGCACTTCGCTTGTTTGCGGAGTGATGGCAAAGGAGAGCGTGGTTTCGACGATGGAGATATTATTCGAAAACGGTTTGCGTCCGACTCTGAACGCTTTATCCGCAGCTACGCTCATGGTTTTCTCATTGCTTTATACGCCTTGCGTAGCCGCTATCGTTTCCATTCGCAGGGAACTCGGGAGAGGCTGGGCCGCCTTCGTTGTGGTATGGCAATGCGCAGTCGCTTGGGTCATTGCATTTGCGGCGCGGCTTGTTTTGGCTTTATTTACAGGAGGCGGTTTGCCATGAGGTACAGGATCGACAGGCATGGAGAGCCGATCTCCCAGCTCGGATTCGGTTGCATGCGCTTTACGAGAAAAGGCGTGGCGATTGATTATGAAAAGGCCGAACGTGAGGTGATGCGTGCTATTGAGCTTGGCGTGAATTATTTCGACACGGCTTATATTTATCCCGGCAGCGAGGAATGTCTTGGCAAAATTGTGCAAAATAACGGTTGTCGCGACAAAGTGAAAATCGCCACAAAGCTTCCGCAATACATGATTCGCTCGCAAAAAGCGATTGGTAAAGTGTTCGCCGAAGAGCTGGAGAGGCTTAGGACGGACCATGTCGATTATTATCTGATGCACATGCTTATGGACATTTCGGAATGGCGCAAGCTGGTGGATTTGAACATAGTAGATTGGATACGCGCTCGTAAGGCTGATGGAAGCATTCGAAACATCGGGTTTTCCTTTCATGGCAATGTTCAGGCTTTTTTGGAAATACTTGATGCATACGATTGGGATTTTTGCCAGATACAATACAACTATTTGGATGAGTTCAGCCAAGCAGGACGGACGGGTCTTGAGGCAGCGGCTAAGAAGGGGATTCCAGTCATCATAATGGAGCCTTTGCGCGGTGGAAATCTGGTGAAGCTGCCGCAAAAGGCGATGGATGCTTTGAAGGAATCCGGAACAGGCTATTCGCCGGCCGAATTGGGACTTCGCTGGCTTTTCGACCAGAACGGGGTGACTTGCGTTCTTTCGGGCATGAATTCATTGGAGATGGTGGAGGAGAACGCACGCATAGCTTCCGAATCGGAGGCTGGCATGTTCGATGAATCGCATCGCATGCTTGTCAATAAGATAAGGGATATAATCCGCGAGCGCGAAAAAGTGCCATGCACGGGCTGCCGGTATTGCATGCCTTGTCCGAAAGGTGTGGACATCCCCGGCAATTTTCATTTCTACAACCTTATGTTTTGCGAAAGCAAAAGGTCGGGGAGACATGGTTTCGCCCAGAACATGGGTCTTAGGAAAAAAACCGGATTCGCTTCGCAATGCGTCGGTTGCGGCAAGTGCGAGCTGCATTGCCCGCAGCTCATTCGGATTCGAGAAAAGCTTAGGGAGGCTGATAAGGCGCTTCGTCCTTGGTATTATAAGATGGCGATTAGCGTTGTCAGAAGGTTTTTCAGAAGATGACGCGCAAGGAAAATATCGATCGGATGATTTCCGGCGGTTTTCAGATCCGAAGGGCATCAGTCGAAATCGGACTCTGAGGTTTTTAGAAGTGCCCTATAATTCGATTTTGATCATTTCCATAGGAGTTTTTGAGATGTCAGCCTTGAGGATGAAATCGAATATGTCGGGGACGAGACACATGAAGAAGTCCGGTTCGGGAAACGAGATGCGGCGGGATTTGTCGAAGAACTTGCTTCCGGCGGTATTCTTGAGTTCGGCGATTTCCTTATGGATGTTCAAGTTCTCTCCTAATATTCTGGAACGAATGTAGCGGGCGCAAAGCGTATCTTCGGCTGATTCCTCCGTTCCATTCAACCCCATGCACACCAAAGTCACGATATGCGGATTCTTGCTTTTTATATATCTGGCAGCAGCTGAGGCATTTACGAGGCTGCCTGAAATAACATCATCGGTTCTTTTTGTCGCATGCATGATGCCTTGGGTTCCAGCGCTTGTGCAATGCACTACCGTTTTGCCTTTCAAATCGACCTGAGTGGTAAGATAGGAAGGGGAGTTGCCGCTGTCGAAATCCGGCAATTTCACGCCGCCGCGTTCGCCTATGAGATAATATTCAGGATGTTCAGTCTTTAATTTCAGGCACTCATCGATTTCTCCCATCGGAATTATGCGGGCAACGCCTTCATCTGCAAGGAAGCACTCAACGGTGAATGCTCTGAAAACATCTATGATTACCGTGAGGCCCTCTGCCTTTTCGGCACCTTCGATTTGCTGCAGTATTCTAATATCCATATTCATTGATCTAATCTTCTGAAGATGATTTCTAAGAGGTATTTCAAAATTGATTTCAATGCGATGCGAAGTTCAATCTCCTAAAAAAACGGCTCTCGCGCTGTAGCACAAGAGCCGACACAAACTGACGCTTCCAAAAAACCTCAGAATCCTGAACCTGCCGGATGCTTGGAGCGGCAGGCTTTCGGAAGCGTTCAAAACATATTGCGCATTGCGCATCGAAATAGCAGATCTCAGATCAGCTGTCTCTTGTTTCTCTCCCTTTCGGTAGCCTCGTCATCGACCGGATACCAGATCGGCTCGATGAACTTGACATAGCATTCCTCTTTCGCATTGAAGCGGATCCTGTGAGGAGTTTGTATTTTCACCATCTGTTTGCCGACGGGTACGAGATATTCCGTTCTGTCGGTGAGGAATATGCGCTTTTCTATGTGCGTTTTGAATCCGTCATCGCTGGAGCCGGTAAGTTCGATTTCGTTCGGACGCGTGGCAACCACCATCTTGCCTTGAGTTTCAGCGGGTATGGGGATCCTTATCTCCTGTTCCGATCCTTCCGGATAGACTTTTCCGTCTTTCACCAATACGTTGATGAATGTGCTTTCGCCCAAGAAGTTATGTACGAACCGGCTGCTCGGATGGTTGTAGAGATTCTCCGGAGTGTCGATCTGCATGATCTTGCCCATGTCGCAAACCATCATCCTGTCGCTTATCGCCATGGCTTCGCTTTGGTCATGCGTGACGAAGATGATCGTGAAACCGAATTTCTTCTGGAGCGATTTGATTTCGAATCTCATCGTTTCGCGGAGTTTCGGATCGAGGTTGGATAGGGGCTCGTCGAGAAGCATTACCTTAGGGTTCGTGACTATGGCGCGTGCGAGAGCGATTCTTTGCTGCTGCCCGCCGGAAAGCTCTCCGGGATATGTGCTTTCGAGTCCGGTCAGGCTCGTATGCTTCAGGGCT
>CAMOXM010000063.1:0-8096 GCA_946629155.1 uncultured Spirochaetaceae bacterium
GAACTCCGCCGATTTCGCCCCTGACATCGGTTTCAACGACGACCGGAATCTCCTCGTCTTTCCCGAATATGTCTCCGCCCTTCACGGCCAATTGGGATGTGGCCCTGTAGTTGTTGACCGCAAGCGTGTACGTCTCGTTATCGGCAATCGGCTGTTTCGTAGAACTTAAAACGAGATTTTTTATCCTCTTGCCGACGGGCTGCGAAATGTCTATTTCGTAGTCAACGCCTGCGAACATGTCATACAAGTACCCGCGCATTTTCGGATTGAAGGATATGGTGAGATCATCTTCTCCGAGCTGATTGTAGTATCCGGCAGTCCACTCCATGTATTTCTTAAGCTGCCAGCCTTTTATCTCCATCTTGTAAAGCGTATTCGCATATTGATACACATCCGCCAGATTCTTCTTCATTATGTCGCCGGTCTGCCAATTCGCGCTGTCCTTGAATAATGCAGCGCCCGAAATCTGCGCGCCGGTGTAATAGAGCTGAACGTCGTTTATCAAATCGACCAAGGCGGTGCTTTGGATCTTTCCAGTTGTAATCCCCTTGATCTCATCAGCTGGAGACAACGGACCGTTCTTTAATTTTCCTATCACGGAGTAAGCGTCCTTCTTGGCCATTTCGTCGTATTTCGCAAACATCCCGGCGAGCTTGTCATCCGGCTCGAATGCGTTTGTCTTCGTGCTCTTGGACGATTTGGAAGCAATAGCATTCTTATCGAAATCGTATTTGACGGTTATCGTGCTGAAAGATTGCGCCTCATTGGCATTCTCGGTTACGAGAGCATTGGAAACCGAAACGCCTTCTATCAGCCTATGATCATGCGATGCAAGCCCCACTTCAATTGCCGGAAACGCATTGAGTATCTCGGTAAGCCCCGATCCCGGCGTTCCATATTCGTTATCCAATCCTATGTGAGCGGCAAGAACGAGTACGTCGTATTCCCCGTAGATCTCGCTGATTATCGGTCCTATCTCGTCTATCGGGTTGGTCACCTTGCATTTCTGAAGGTTCTTCGCATCCCAACGAACTATGTTCGGAGTAACCACCCCTATGACAGCGACCTTCACGCCGTTGACTTCCTTTATGACATAAGGCTTTCCGATCCTGACGCCCTGCTCGTCATAGACATTTGCGCATACTATGTCGCATTTGATCTGACTCATATAATTCTTGAGCGCCTTCATTCCGTAATTGAATTCATGGTTTCCCGGAACCCAAATGTCGTATCCGGCGTAATTCACCCATTCCGCCATGGGAGAGCGCACGCTCGGATCATCACTTATGAAAAGCTCGGCGGAATTGCCTTGGATGTTGTCGCCGAGATCTATGAGAAGCGTGTTCTCATCCTTTGCCGCTTTCAATGCTGTCGAAAGCTGAACCAAACTCCCGCTGGCGCTCTTCACATCCTGAGCATAGTCATAAGGCATGAATTTGCCATGGGTATCGGAAGTCGAAATGATCTTGAATTCCCTCGTACCCGTTATAGTGTTCTGCTTGATTTCGGTAAACGCCGGAGCGGTCTCGGCAATCGGTGTCGAAACCGTTGAAGCGCTCGCAGACGAAGCAGATGCCGCAGTTGCAGCGGATGATTTTGCATTAGCCGCGCTCGAGCATCCGACGAATGCCGACAACGTGAAAACGAGAGCGATTGCCGCTATTCTGAATTTTTTCATGATTACCTCCATTTGAAAATCGATAAGGAAAAGACTATTAAGAAAGCTTTTCGGTTTTAATTGGATTCACCCTTTTGAATTCCGCCAACTCTTCATCTGAAAGCTTCGGACAGTCCTCATCATAGACGATAGGCTTTTTTTTCAATTCCTCCAACCTCTCTTTCGAAATCTTAGGCAACTTATCAACTTCATCAGCCGTCATTTCTACTGTAATAGTCATCCACTTCCTCCTTATCCGCTAATCTTGCGGAAATCAACCTAGTAGTTTCCCCTCTTTCCGTATAGACGACAAACAAAACATCATCTGCCATTCCTATGACCTGCCACCTGTCCTCGTCTTACGAATGTTTATAGTCAAACCTCTCTATCCTAGTCGGATCAAAAAATACAGCAATAGATTCCTCAAAGGAAATGCCGTGATTCTTTATATTCTTCCTGTTCTTGTCATCATCCCACTCGAATTTCATAATCGTGATACTTCGCTTCCATTCAATCCCAATCTAATTATAGAAAATAAAAAGATTTTATGAAAATAGCAGCAGATATTACACAATCAAGATCTAAGACAGCTTCATCAAAGCAATTCTCCCGCTCCCATAAAATCGCTCTCGACATTGATGCTGTTAAACGAATCGAGATCATCCAAGTCGGCAATAACGCCTTTTCCGAGACCGAATCTGACTAGCTGATGGAAATAAGGGACTATTTTGACGAACGGCTTCCCATCTTTAGCAATCACTATCTCGTCCTCAGTCCGATCTATTGTAGCATTTATATACTTTGACAAATTGGCTTTTGCTTCATGTACGCTCACTTCATGCATAATATCCAATAAAAAAAAGCCTGCGCCACCCCAAGCAAAAAACATGGAGTGGTTTGCAGGCAGTAAAATAGTAACGCTTTCAAAGCTCAGACAAAAGACACTTTTATAAATCTTCGCCATAAAGGTTTAAATCGTTAAATACCGACTGTATTAGCTCGAAGTGCTTATCTCTAGTCAAAACGAAACAATTATTTCTTATAGCTAATAATGCTATCATAGCATCCTGATACGGAACGATCATACCATTCTTCTTTAACCTGTATCTAAACAAAGACAGTTCATCCCAGTAACTTTCGTGAAAGCTCAAATACTCAAAATCCGAAAGCGAAGTTTCCAAATCTTCAAATCCCTTTTGATTTTTCGCTCCAACCAAGATTTCGCTTTTAATTATTCCGTACGTGTACAGCGTGTTGCCAGCCAACTTGTCAAATCGATTCACATCGCCATTTAGAATATCTATGATTATATTCGAATCGAGGATGATGTTCATGGCATGCTCATTTCTCTTTCTTTCTCTATGATGCCGTAATCGAGCTTGACTTTTCCTATCATGCTCCGAAATCTGCTTAAATTCTGCCTTTTCTTTTTTTCGTCTCTTAGAGTTTTGATGTGCAGGCTAAGCATGTCCAAATGCTCCAAATCCAAACCATCAATCTGCAAAAGCAATTGTTCATACGACATATGGCAAAACTCCTTTTTCAAAAGTCTATCACAACTTGGCAACAATGGCAGGCAATGATACTAAAATCAGCCGCAGAGAAACCCTGTACCCGTTTTTGAACGCTTGATTGCCACTAAGTGAAGTCGATTGTATAATAAAGCCATAATTCGAGATTGTCAAATGCTACAGTCCTACATATAGCCTTTTAACTTTCTAGAACCTAAAGCGAATATCGACTGCGACAGCATTCCGTTCACGGATGCATCAGCATCAGCTCGTCTTCTTCACGATAACAATCGCACCAGCTTCCGAATATTGCGCAGCCTCGGAGTTCTTCGTATAGCATTTGTAGGCAAACGGCCCGGCAGCTCCTTCCTTAACAAGCTTGTAATAGATTTCAGCGGTTCCGGAAAAGATCATGCTGAATTCAAAAACAGCATCGGTTTTGGTTATGATCTTGCATAAAACCGAAACGCTGCCTACACCCTGCATCTGAATAACGAAACTCGTGCCGAACTTAAGAGCTTCATCGCTAATTACAGGAATTTTCACGCTGTCAGCCGTAAATACAAATGCATCCGTAGTCTCAAGGCCCTGGGCTCCAGCGACCTGCTGCTGCCATGCTCCTCTCACCCATTCCGGCACGCTGCCATTGTCGTTGTTCTGAGGGTTCCCCGACTGACCGTTCGTTTTTTTGGTCACCTCGCCTTGAATCTGATAATCGTCGTTTCCGGGAGCCCAAATACGAAATTCGTATTTGTCGCCTTTTTTCTCGATCTTGAATTTGACAGAGCTGCTGTAATTCACCTCCGAATTTGAAAGCGAGACTTCGAAAACCGTGTCGGTCGCCGTCAGCACCTTTGCCGTGACGTTTCCCTGACCCTCAATCTTATTGACAACGCCGAATGTCAAAACCGCGCCACTAAGCAACACGGTGTTTTCGGTAATAACGATATCGCCAAGCCCGCCAGTCGAGCCGGTCCATGTCGCGCAAGCCCACGACGGCGCCTTCTGCACCACATCGTCCGAGCACGAAACCGAGCTGAAAACGCTTGCAATCACGAATGCGACTGCAACCGAAATGCCAAACAATCTTTTCATATTTTCCTCCTTGTCATTTCTTAACGAATATGTCGGACCCGGTGGAATACGTATCGGAAGCGGTCTGATAATACGTATACGATTCCGTCCGGCTCCATTTCATAAAGCTAACCGTTTCATTGCCTGATGAATTGGTTGTGATCTTAATCTCAAACACCTTGTCGCTGCTTGTCAGCACTTCGGACAGCATGCTAAGGTCTGCCGAGAACACCTTCTGCTTGCCAAAGCCCAAGACGGTGCTGTTATCATTTCCGAAAGCCAGCTTGATGGCATTCCGACCTATGGCGATTTCCATTCCTCCCGTGTCCATTTTCCAATTGGAGCGAACCCATTCCGGTGAAGCCTGATTCGCATCGAAATCGTCCGACGTGACTTCCGAAGACAGTTCCTCAGAACCAATGGGGATTTTATCGTAGTTTGAAGCTTCGGAATCCTTCGAATAAAAAGCAATCGGGCAATCTCTAATGATTTTCGTATGCGTCGTCTTTCTAGAATCGCCATCGCATGTAATGGCAATGCGACGCATTTCGAATACGTCGTCATCGTTAACCAAAATGTCGCAGGATGTCGTCTTGTGCTTTTCCTCGCCGTACTTATAGCTCTCACCGCCCCAAACAAAAGATTCCGGACCTATTTTGCACACACGACTATAGCTTTGCCCTCCGACAAAAAAATCCCACTCTCCATAAGCCCATGCTTCTTCTGATTCCGAACCGGAATAAGCGCTGCTGCGCTTTTCAGCTTCGCCGACATACACGTAAGCAGGACCATCAGGACCTTTCCTGCTCCATTCGTACGAACATGTCGAAGAACCATCTGTTTCCGCTTTTGTTAGTTTCATAAGTTTTATGTAATCGACGCTGGTAGCCCCGCCAGACTTTCTCGTCTGCCTGAGTATGAAACTATAGGGCGTCTTTTCGGCAACCTCGTACATGCACGATTCGTTTGCATCCGTCTGCTTCTCACCGAACTGCAATGTCTCGCCGTCGTTCGTTACAGAGCTTTCGCCAATGGAAAACAGTTCTTCTGCACCCGCGCCCTGCGACTTGGACCATGCTCCCTGAACCCATTCCGGCGCCTTCTGCACGACATCATCGGCTCTCCTGACAAGTGTGGCGGAAAGCTGATAATCGGAAGACGCAGGCGGTTTGATGTAGTATTTGCATTCGAACGGGTTGCCGCTTTCCTTTTCCAGCTTGATATACGTGAACGAAGCGACCCTGCTTGTCTTGTTCGCCCTTGTCAGACAAACTTCGAAAACGTTATCTGAGGTGGCAACGATATCAAGAATGGTTTCGCTGACGCTTATTCTATCGCTCTCGCCATTCATTATCCAGTTCGAATACAGCACCTCCTTCAAACCGAATTCCACATCAGACCCGCCGCTATTCCATGTCTTCTCGCCTATTGTCAGATAATCGGAAGCGCCGGTATCTTTTCGTCGCCATGCCCCTCTGACCCATTCGGGCGAGACGGTTGCTACGGATGTTACGACCGGATCATCGCTCGTCGCCTTCGTAAGCGTCGATTTAAGCGAATAATCATACGCATTCGATGCCTTCTCGTAGTACTTGCAGGTCACAGGATCGGTGCCTTCCAATTCGAACTTCATATAGTCGACGCTTGTCATGCCGATCGTGTATTCCGTTTTCCTGATCTCAAAAACCGTATCGGTCTTCGTAGCCACCTCGCACTTGCCTTCGATGCTCATCCCGGCAACTTTACCGACATGATAGCTCTCGCCGAACACGCAAGTAATTCCAAGCATCGACAGCGAATTATCGGTAATGACGATGTCCTGCATTACGCCCGTATTCATCATCCGCCAAGTGCCCCGCGCCCATTCGGGGGAAACCTGCGAAAAATCGTCGGAGCAACTCACCAAACCCAAGAGAAGAAAGATGACAACTACACTTTTGAATAAACGTTTCATAAAAAAACCTCCAAACATCAAATCGCCAAATATGCGATGGATATGCGCCCCCCTCTCCCTTCCGCCAGCAACCACCGGCCCGGCGCAGCTGAAGCTGCGGTGTTTCCGGACCACACAGGTTGTTGCGGTGTTGGTTCAAAGAGGACTTCAGTTCTGGACCCGCGCCACCAGGCGCACCGCCCGCCCACAATTCCGGTCGCCGATGTTGAACGTATACACGTAGCCGGAGCCGAAGTTCAGGTTGTCCGCATCGTCCGCATCGTCCGAATTCGGCGAGGCAGACCAATAGTTGCCGTACGATGCGACGTTGCCCGACGCCGTGCCTTTGCGCCAGCCCGACGCAGGAAGAAACACGGCTCCGGCCTGCTCCATCTTCTGCCAGTCGGAGACGGAATAGGTATTAGTTGAATAGTCGATAACGTAACCGGCGGTAAATGAGCAGCCGGTCGGGAGCGTCCATTCGTCGGGAAGCAGGACGAGGCCGGTCACGCCGGCCGTGCCGTTGACGCCGGTTATGGTGGCAAGGCCGTATTTGCCGTTCCTCGCAGTGCTGCCGCCTACGAGGTACGACCACTCGCTGAGGGTGAGACAATCGTAGCCGACGATGGCATTAGCCAAGGCGAAGGTGTCGGTCGTTGTCCTACCAGTGCTGTCATAGGTCTTAGCGTAAGTCTTCTCCAAATCCTTTGACCAGTAAAACAGCCCTGTCGTGCTGTTGCCGTCGGCGTCGGAATAGGACGTCCCGTAGAACGGTGTCTTGCAGGCCACGCCGGCTATGACGGCGGTATTATTCTCAGCATCATGCCATGTCCTGTAGTCATACTGGTTCACCTCCATGCCGAATGCGGAGCCGTTCCAGAACAGGTTGCCTCTCGCGAACCTGACTTGCATTCCCTGATCATCCACAGTGAAGAGCCCAGTCAGAACTTCCGACTGCTTGTCATACCCGCAAGTCGTACATACGCCATCCGCATTGAATGCATGCGCGGCCTCATCCTTCTTGGCGTCATGCCCGCAGGTTGCAGCACGCCAGTGATGCAAGGAATTTGAAGTCCACCCGGAGGCGAACGCATGCTGATGCTGATAATCGCAGACGGTACAGACATAACTCGAGTCGAACGTATGCGCTGCCTCATCCTTTTTGGCGTTATGACCGCAAGTAGCGGCATGCCAGTGACTGGTATCATCGGACGACCAGCTACTCGAATAAGTGTGATCCGTAACCGGTATCGTCTCAGTCTGCTCGAATCCGCAAGCAGTACATGACCTGCTCCTGCTTCCTGTCGCACTGCAGGTTGCCGGCGTGTCGATATGCCACGAGCCGTAAGTATGCTGATGCTGATAATCGCATACCGTACACCTGTAGTTGCTGTCGAAGACGTGATTCGCCAAATCAGCTTTTACATCGTGACCGCATGTGGCTTCACGCCAATGCTGCGTGCTATTGCTCGACCACACATTGGAATACGTATGCTGATGCTCGCCGGAAACCCGCGCCGCCAGGCGAATCGCCAAACCACGCTGACGATAATATGCGGAAACGATGCTCGAAGGATTGCAATCAGCTCCATTAAAGCCAATGTTTATTGCATAGCCAATGCTGGTGGAATACGGCGAAGACGTCCAATAGCCTCCCTCGCCGCTCGAATACGTACTGCTTAAAGCAGAGCCGGTTCGATAGCCAATGGCAGGAAGGAACACCACCCCCGCCTGCTCCATTGACGCCCACTGCGTTGCGTTGTAGGTATTGGAAGTCCACCCTGCGCCTACGCCAGATGTAAAATCAGCCACGTTGGAAGGCTGATCCCATGAATCGGGAAGCAGCACCATGCCCTTTACCGCAACCGAATTCGCCGTGTTTATCGTAGCAAGCCCGTACTTGAGAGTGGCATTCGGCCTG
>CAMOXM010000064.1:0-7914 GCA_946629155.1 uncultured Spirochaetaceae bacterium
GAATCCGGAACGGGATCGAGATTGGGCATGGTGCAAACGGCGGTGTAGCCGCCGTGCGCCGCCGCCCGGGATCCGCTGAAAATGGTCTCTTTATGTGAAAAACCCGGCTCGCGAAAATGCACGTGCACGTCGCAAAAGCCGGGAAAGATCGTATAGCGGGGATCGTTTAATGCGGAAAAGCGCTCATTCGTCGCGAAAAACAGCGCCGCGCCGGTCGCGCCGGGTTCGTTTGCCATGATTTTTGCTCGAAGCGTGTTCACGGTGGCAGTCCTCCTTTTTTTCGACGGGCGCAGTCAGCCTTTTTTCGGCAACAAAAAAATCTTGCCTTTCGGCAAGATAACAGCGCAAACCGATCCCCCGCCTCACAGCAAGGGATACGCGCATCTTGCCGGTCTCTCGGGACTGACTTAAAGACGCTTTTCATCGGCTGCACGTTCGTGCGCCGACTTCATTTTTATTACGGTTATCTTATAACAAAACGCCCCCTTTTGTCAACCCCGTTCAAACATTTTTCAGCACATTTTTCCGCGACCGGCTCGCCCGTCTTGCACCCGCCAAGCGTTATACACTCGTGAACTGCGCCGCATAGCTCGCTTTGCTCAGCTACGGATGCCTTTCCGAAACGTGGTGGGGGAGGTTTATTATGTCGTCGTACTTACCCATGCTCATTGCGTTTTCTCACATTTCACAAAGCGGATGGCGGAAAACCTTTTTCTATATTTTGCAAATTCTTTTACGTTGATTGAACCGTTCCTTTCTGCCTGTCAAATATACTGATCTTTCTTCGACGTTTTCCCAACCAGAACGTAAGATACCGCAAACAATACGGCGACAAATCCGACAAAGTACCACGTACTTGTGTCGACGCTGGCTATATAATCATACGCCCCGTGAAGAAGCGCGGGAACAACAATCGAAAGAATATTGAAAAACTTCATTCTGCCCTGTGTGTTTGCGTAATCATTCTTCTTGGCGATGCCGTAGAATACGCCCATAAAAACGCCGAAGCACGCGTGGCCGGGAATAGCCGTCAGCGCACGGAGGATCGCCGTCGTGAAGCCATACGACATGACGTAACTGATATTTTCCCACAGCGCAAATCCGAGAGATACGAACACCGCGTAGACGACGCCGTCGTACCGACAGTTGAATTCCGGGGACTTCCACGAATTACGTCTGAGCATAAAATACTTCGCCCCTTCCTCCGCAAACGCAACTATGCCGAAGTACAGGATCAGGTTGTAAGCATGACTGTTTTGCGGCAAAGCAAGATTGAGCAAGGTCCCAAGAATCCGCTCTGCTACGAGCGCGATCAGCGACGAAAAGATGCCTGCCTTCACCAAATTCCAAAGCAAACGCGGCGATTCCTTTTCAAGCCTGTCTGAGCGATAGGCTTTGATCATCAGGAATACTGCCGGCACGACGGCGGCAATTACCAGAATAAAGTCGTAAGTTACGAGTGTGGGTAAAAGAAAGTAAAACATATCATCAGCCTCCGTTTTCAGTTTTCGTCCGTACCGTCTGACGATTTGCCTCTTTGCAGCCATCTGCGATTCAGTCTGACGGTTTCATCATCAATTTCCTTTTTCAATTTTTTCGCGTCTTCTGACGCCTCATTCTCATCATAAAGAATATCGATAAGGCTGTTCTGCTTTTCAATTATTCTGCTTCTGATCGAACCGGATGTTTCGATACTGTCTGCGATTTCCGTTTTCTTCTGATCAATCTGTGCGCCGATCTTTTCAATTCTTTCATCGACGCTGCGCTTCAATCGATCGGTCTCTTTTCTGATCTGCTCCATTTTGGCGGCGATCTTTTCCGTTCTATATATCACATTCGGGTAAGCTTCGGCAAATCTTCTTGCAAATACCGACCTGTCGCTCAAAAGAGCCTTGATCTCACGGTTGATTTCCTCGGTGTTGTCAGCCTGACTATTTTCAACTCCGTTCTTGACAAGCCTCAGCACAAAGTGAGACGCTACAAAATCTGCCGCAATGATGGCGATAAGGCATCCCGCCATCGCCGCCCTTGCCGGCATTATGATATTTCCGAACAGTCCGAGAAGGATCGGGTTTGCCAGCTTTATAATGATGCCGCCGAGCCCGAACAGAACGAGATTTCCGATCCAGATCCGTCCGCGCAGATTCATAGGTTTTGTGCTGTAATCCCACCATCTTGCGTGAAAGCGTTTCTCAAGCACGAGGCTTGTCAGGTATTCAATAGTCCCGCAAAGCACGAACGAGACGGCAAAAGCGGTTCCGTATGACATTTCGCTCACGGGTATGAGATCGTACGAGATCGTTATAAGCAGCGCGCCGAAGCCGTATATGGGAAGCCACGGTCCGATAAGGAATCCCCGGTTTATGAATCTGTGATACTGTATAAGCTTCAGCGTCACTTCTATGATCCACCCGACGAAAGCGTAGCTGAAAAATATGAGTATGTAGTTTATGACAGTTTCCATAAGCGTTCGTCCTGTTTTTACTTATTTGTTTCCTTTGGGGATCTCTTTGTCAGTTCATATTTGTCCCGTTCGATATGAACGTCGAACTCCTGTTTCTCACCGTCAGGTGAAACAAGTGTAAGAACTGTGTCGCCGGATCGTTTGAAATCAACGTGGAGCATATAATCCTCAACGCTTTCCACATACCGTATCTCAGCGTCACCGTATTTTTTGTCTGCAAGATATGCGCTGTATGTGCCGTCAAACTGACAATTCTCGCCGTTTCCCATGATCTCAGTGCTATAAACAGGCGGATTCAGCAGGCAAACGACAGTAAGATCCACACCTCAAAGGTTACCGCGATCGTATGAAAGAAGTATCGTGCAGAGCCGGTATAAGCGCCATAACAGCGGTGAATACGCCTGCGGATACTGCCGCTATGATCAAGTTTCGGCCATGTCAGATCGATCCCGCCGAACAGTTTCTTGATTGTTTTTGTCAATGATGTTCAATCCTTTCCGCTGTTTCACCATATTTATTAAATCGCTTATCCCGACAAACCGGAATTTGTGAATTAAAAATGTGCCTCGTAATAGTAATAGTGATTCCCGAGGGGTTCAACATAGTATTCATTATCACCGTCAGACTGTTCATATCTATATCCGTTTCCATCCTCCACAAGCTCATAAAGCGGACTCGCAAGATCGACAGCACAAAGGTCATCATCTTCGGAAAAAAATATGCCGTAATAGTGCGTGTTTGAGCCGAAACCGCTGCCACCACATTGAATATCTACATAATTATCCCACACCAAAACTTCTTGGACGCCATTTATTTTTTCTAAATCAGAAAAACTTTTCTTTGATGCGATGTCGATAAACAACGCTTCGTTTTTTGTGTAGAGGTTCACAACGTTTTCTTTGGAGGTCAGATTGCTCGAGCATGCCGACAGCAAGCAAATCACAATAAGGACAACGGCGTATAATACTTTTTTCATTATATTCCTTATCTCCTTCACAAATCCCGATTTGTCGATTTCTCTCTGGTTATTATAACACAAATATATGTGATTCTCAATCTGTTTTAAAGCGCCGACTTGCGTGGTGTGTTAATAAATCGAACACGATGGTTCGGATTGAAAGTTTTTTTGTTTTGTGCACGCGCTTTGATCTGTTTCGTACATCGTGTTCGATTAGCAGCGTTTGCGAAAACCCGCATAAATGCTGGGATTGCATAAGAAAATCACCCTCCAATCGAACACAATAGGTTCAAATTTGAAGGGTGATTATCAAAACGGATAAAATAGACTAAAGAATTCGTTTTTGAAGTTTGTGTACAGATTTACATGCTAAACGAACGAAAACACAAAAAGTGAAGTTTGCCGGTCTCTCGGGACTGACTTAAAGACGCTTTTCAGCGCATTTTTCCGCGACCGGCTCGCCCGTTTCTTATTGCTTTAATTCTTTTTCATGAAGAACAACGCCGTTTTTCAAAAGCGCTTTTTGTAAGTCTTTCACCGAAAGAGCGGAAAAATCGTCGCTGAGCGCCGCCGCAAGTCCCGCCGCCTCGCCCGTTACGGCGCAGCACGGAATGACCCTGGAAATAGCCCACATGTCATCGGTGACCGATATGCATCTGCCGGCGGTTATCAGGTTTTTGATCGAGGAAGTGTAGAGGGTCCTGAAGGGCACTTCGTATACGGGACCGCGTTTACGCCAATCGGGGATGAGACCTATGGAGTCTTCAAAATAGGTATGTTCCTCTTGGGCGTCCAAAGCATATTCGCCGACGATTTTTCTTGTCATTCTCATCTGCGGGATAGAGGCGATCGACGTGGGGACCACGGCAGGATCCGCTTTCCGTCTTTCCATCACGTCATGCAGTATGGCAGCGTGGGATAGCTGCGTTCTTTTTGACAACTCTTCCCCGTCAAGTCCCAGAAAGCGACACTCCGTAAAGCGTTTATCCGTTTTTTCTGCCGTCTTTTCTTCATCGGATAATTCCACCATACCCAGCATCGTTAAATTGTACTCGTTTTGATCCAGATAATAATACCAAGCCGCCAGATCGTTTCCCCGGGTAAATCTTTCTGTTTTTGCGCCTGCAAACGCGGCAATATCGCAATCGCCCGTTGCGTCAACCACCGAATCAGCCTTGATCGCGCCCCTGCCCGACTTGTTTTCTATGATGACCGCATGGATCTTGCCGCCTTTAACGTCCGCTCCTACGGCATACGTTCCGTAAAGGATCTCAACCCCTGCGCTCAGCAGCTGCTTTTCCATCAGGATCGCGCAAAGATTCGGATTGTAGCGCACTCTGAAACGCTTATCCTTCTCGGTGCGTTTAGACGGATCGTCGCTTAAAAGCCAGTTGTCGGGATACAGATCTTCCGCGCCCATAGAGATGGAAAGACGCAAAAGCTCTTCCGCGATACCAAAGCAAACCTGACGTCCCATCCCGTCGCAAATAGGAAGATATATGGATACAAGCCCCGCCGTACCGAGACCGCCGAGTATGTATTCCCTCTCGAGCAAAACGACCTTTTTGCCCGCTCTCGCCGCCGCAAGCGCCGCAGCGATCCCGGCAAAGCCGCCGCCGGCGACTAAAACCTCGCACTCTTTTACGATCCTCGTTTCAAGCTGTTCTTTGATAACCAAAGGATCTCCCTCCCCTGCCCCTTGTTTTATCACCATTTTACCATACATCCACGAAAATGGAAGCAAATATTTTTGTACAAAAAAGTAAAAAATGAAAAAGCGCCGTTGACCGGATCATCTGAAGGCTTCCGTTCGTTTTACTTTGCTCTTTTGTGCCTTCCGCTTCTTCACACTTCACTCTTACTTCTTACATCCCGAAAATCCTGCGCGGGAAAGGAAGGCGGGAAGAATCGTGAATAAGGAAAAATCCTGCACTTACGCACAGGATTTATGTGATTAACAGACAAATACGCAAAACGGAATAAACGGGCTAACAAACCTGTTTGCAGAGTTTACAGGATGGTTTGCGTCCTAAACGAACGAAAAAAAGTGAAATTTTTTGTTTCGCTCTATGTGATATGCCGGCATGCTGTTGGCATATCACATAGAACCATCCCATGCGTTTTTTTCTGCGCATTTTATGCAAAATATAAGCCTCATCGAAATAAACCGAATTTTTGAAAAAAATAAACCTAAACAGGTTGACAAGCGCTATATATTGTGCTATACTCATTATGACCTAACAAGGTTAAGGAGGAAATGAACATGGTTACAAGCGTTGGAAAGTTTTTGAGAAAGCTGCGAATAGACAGTGGTGAGATCCTTCGTGATATGGCAAAAAGACTTGATGTGTCGTCCGCTTTCCTCTCCGCAGTTGAGAACGGAAAAAAGAAAATGCCTGATGCATGGCTTAGTAAACTGGAAACTTTCTATTCGTTAGACTCGCAACAGATGGAAGAGTTGAGAAATGCTATTGTAGAATCCGCTGATACAGTTGAACTAAACATTCAAAATGTATCAATCGCAAACCGCCAGCTTGCTGTTTCGTTTGCCCGTCAATTTGATACGCTTGACGAAGAGACCACGAAAAAGCTTTTTGACATTTTGAAAAATCACAAGGAGGATTAACACTTGAGCGAATACATTGTGGAGGGCAAGTCCCGAAAAGACTTGCGAAATCTTGCTATGATCCTCCGTAAGCATCTTGGACTTGAAAACCGGCTTTGGGTTCCTATCGTGGAACTGTTAGACGTATTAGCGGAAATCCTTGAAGGCTTTAGCTATGAAATCGTCCCCGACCATGCTATGTCACTGGGAACGCACGCCGAAACCGATATAAGAACGGGTCACATTACAATCAAGGAAAGCGTATATGAAAGAGCTTGCAACGGCGAAGGGCGTGACCGTATGACAATAGCGCATGAGATAGGGCACTTTTTCACGCTTTGTTTTTGTGGTTTCAAGTTGCAGCGCAATTTTGCCAAGCAGGAGGTCAAACATTTTAATGATCCTGAATGGCAGGCAAAGTGTTTTGCCGGTGAATTTCTTGTGCCTTATCATCTCACGGGAAATATGACCGCTGCGGAAATTGCATCAGCTTGCGGCGTCTCATATGATGCAGCTGACTATCAGCTGAATCACAGAAACTGAAAGGAGTTGGTGCAATTGCTTGTTGTAACAAAAAGAAAAGCACTGCATTGATTGTTAGCGCAATCAATACAATGCTTACCTCCGAGTATCTCTACCCGTAATCTGGTACTATTATTATAGCGATACCCGGAGCTGATGTCAAGATTTTATCGCAATTTATGCGAAAATCTTTTGGCAAATCATTCTATCTGTGCCTCCGGGTATCTCTGTCCGTAATCTGGTAAATTACATCTGAGACGCCCGGAAGGCACAGCCACAGGGTAAATCTTTCTTTAAGGCACAGCTTTATGCCCTGCGGTAATGTGCCGAAAGGAGACGATTATTATGTCTCAGGTAAACTGCACCCGAAGCGGGTGCAAAGACGTTTTTCATGCCTTCATGGTGCGGAATGCGACCTACGAAGGCGAACTGGAAATCCCCTGCATAGCGCCGGAAACAACACTTCCTGCAAAACTGATTTCATTTTCAAAAGCAGTCAGCGAAACTGATTTTGATGCCTGGGTACACTTTTATGAGGACGATGCATCCTTTGAACGGCTTTGGAATCAGCCCTTCAAGTATCTGCCGATCCTCAAACGGTATAAAGGTATTATTGCGCCGGATTTTAGTTTGTACCGAGATATGCCGCTTGTCATGCAGCACTGGAACATCTATCGCAGCCACGCCGTAGCCGTATGGCTGCAAGGTGAAGGCATCCCGGTTATCGCAAACGTGCGTTGGAGCGATGAGCGTACATACGAGACATGCTGTCTCGGTGTGCCAAAAGGCGCTACCTTTGCCATTGGCTCTCACGGCTGCATCAAGCTTTTGCAGGAGCGCGGGTTCTTTGTACGCGGACTGGAGTATATGGTCAACACGCTGAATCCGAAAGCGATCATTGTTTATGGGACCGCGCCCGAGGCCATTTTTGGCAAGTATAGTGCTGCCGGGATCAGGATTTTGCAGTTTGACAGCGACTTTATGGCTGCTCACCGGAAGGCGGTGACTGCCTAATGGGTGCTGGATTTCACGGAGGATTTGGAGGGACCAAAGGTTCTAACGGCAGCGGCGGCGGAAATCAATCTCTTCCAAAGAACGATTCTCAACTTAAGCACATTTTTTCCGGAAAAAACGGTCATTTGAGTGACACTCCTGCTAATCGAAAATTGCTTTCAGACTTGGCAAACGATCAGAGTAAGTTTATAGGCAAAGACAAGTACGGAAACTCATGGAACGCAGAAACAAATAGTGACGGCACGCAAAACTGGGTTAGATATCAAAACGGCACAATCAACGAAGGTGGACAAAATGCTTCGCCGCGACCGTGGAATAGCGAAACCGGGCTGAATAATAACCCTGTGAAAC
>CAMOXM010000065.1:0-7906 GCA_946629155.1 uncultured Spirochaetaceae bacterium
GAACGACGTCCTTCTTCTGGCTCGCCGGCTGCTTCTCGGACCTTGCGGGCTCGACTGAAACGTTCCTCATTTCAGGGGCGGAAGAAGGGGTGTAAACCACTGGCTTCTCCTGCTTCTCCTCAACAACTCTCGCATCGAAAATAAGAGGAGCATCCGGAACTCTTACAGGCACGATGGCCGCAGTTCCGGTGTCATTAGCGGGAGATGCAGCAAATGAAACATCGCTCATGCTTCCATTGACGACAGGCTTCTCGTCTCTGATTACAGAAGCGCCGCTTCTATTCCATCCTTCAACGAACGGCGAAACCCTGTCATCAGATTCCTTCCTCAGGTCGTCCCTGACCTTCTTGAAGTCGAGCATGTCCGTTCCGTTGAACGCATCGCTCACATCGTAGTCGAAGAACCTCGGAGCGAACGGATTGGCGTCGTTCCTCGGCGTCTTCGCCGGAGACGCCGGAACGACGTCCTTCTTCTGGCTCGCCGGCTGCTTCTCGGACCTTGCGGGCTCGACATTGACAGAACGTATTTCCGAAGCAGCGGAAGGAGCAGAGTACTTAGGCTCCTCATATTGTCCTGCCCTTTCAGTAGTCACTCTCGCAAATGCGATTATTGGAACGTTAATGCGTCCGGCATTCGGAGAGTTCGGATTGATCTCCTGCGTCAAAATCGCAGCCTCATACTTGGGAACAGGAGGCTTGACCGGCCTTGTTTTCGGAATTCTTTCGACAACAAGCGATGTCATAACATCAGGTGTTGGCGGCCTCTCCGAATAAAGCCATTTGCTCAAACGACCCATCAGCTCGCTGGCTTCATCGTCAATATCTTCATAATCAGCGACCGCTTCGGCGGCTTTGGAAGCCTTGTCGAGCGCCGATTCGTAGCCCTTCGCGGCCGCTTCGGCCGCGGAGCTCGCCGCATCCCTGGCGGCGGCAGCGGCGTCCTTGGCGGCGTCGGCGCCCCTGGAGGCGAGGCCGGAGAGCGACTCCCACCAGTTCCTGCCGGACGGGGCCTGCCTGCCGGAGTCCGAAGGCTCGGCTTCGGACTGTGTATCACCAATCCTATCCGAACTTTCATCCGGTTGCACAGTCGCAGATACCATTTCAGGTGCGGAATGAATCGAATCGTCATCCGGACCGGCAACATTGCGACCAAGCGCATTCCAAACTGCATCATCACTCAAATCCCACTCATCAGACTCATTCGAAACATCCGAATCCGAATCGCCCGCATCAACGAGTCTATCGGCCGAATCTTTGATATAATCTATTGCATTGCCAATCAGACTTTGGCTCGCAAGCTTCTCAGAATGCGTTCCAGAATATATGATAACGAGTGCAGTCGGAAGAACAATAACATCATCGCCACGCTCACCTCTCGCAAAAATCTTTCTTATCAGATCGTCAGGGTACGCGAAATCGTCTCTAATTGATTCAACATAGCTTGATACCGGCTCCTCGTGCGCAGCAGCGAACTCAACGAACGGGGTCGTCGGCACGATGACGTCGTCGCCGAGGACGTCAGCCACGATCAGCGGGCGCACCCTGCCGTCCTCGGCGGACATGGCCTCCTTGGCGGCGTTCTCGGCATCCCTGGACGAGAGCGCCCAGTCCGGACGGAGCGGCTCGTAGCCGGCGGCGGCGCGGACGACGTACGGAGTGGTCGGGACGACGAGGCCGTTGCCGTCAGCGTCTGTCACCCTTATGCTCCTGACGACGCCGTCGGCGCCGGACATCGCCTCTATCTCGTCGGCGCCGGGCCCCCTGACGGGCGAGTCGGAGCCGCCGAGGTAGCGGCGGGCGAGGCCGGAGGCGTCGTCGGCGTATGGGCCGGAGCCGTCGGACGGCTGGGCCGGGGCGCTTGCATGAACTATTTCAGGAACAGCGGGAGAATCCTCATCGCCTTCTGTTCCATCGCCATGGGCGTCTTCTCCCTCACCACCCCTAAGCCAAGGTGCCAATTTATCGATTGCATCCGCAAATGCATTTCTTGCTGAATCATAACCGTCTTTCAGACGATCCAAAACAACATTGTCTTTGTCGGGAGCATCATCCGCACTACCTTCTTCGCCTTGCATGCTCTCGCTATCCGATGTTTTTCCGCCAAACAGATTCCTAAGCCAATCGCCAATCTTATGGGCATTATCGCGCAAATCGTCGGCATAATCTTCCAATGCACCCTTGACCTTATCGTAAGCGCCGGCAACACCCGCAAAAAGCGTTTCCCCGTATCCGGCAGGCTCCTTATCGGCGGACTCGCCATTTTCGCCGTCCTTATCGACATCATAAGGCTCGTCGTCGCCGGATTGCCTTGAAAACCCTAATCTGACCGCATCGCCTTCATTGCGGCCGAAATCGCCTATTCCGGAGTCATTGTCTTCAGGAGCAGATAATGCCGAATCGTCAGAGACACCACTGACTTCTTTGCCAAATCCCGAATCGGCATCTTCGGCGGCCGAGAGCGCGGCAAGCACCTCCTCAGGCAGCATCTCATCGTAATCCGCCGCCGCCCTGACAAACGTCGGAACGGGAGGAATCAAGGCGATGCCCTTTCTCCAATGCGCCCCAAGACCAGCCCACGAAGGAATTTCGAACCCATCATCGTCGGTAGAATTAGCGCCCGCATTATCCGAACCGTCCGCATCCTGCGGCGATTGCCTACATCCATCATATTGCGTACCGAGCGGAGCAGCGCCGCCATCAGCATACCTGTAAAGCGGAAATCTGGGGTCTTCGCCTTTAAGCATCGAATCGAGATCCTCTTCCGGAACCGTATCGGAGAATAGTATGACTGGGGTGTTTATGGATTTGATCTCCTCAGGCTCTCCGGCAACGGTCACCATCTCATTAGCATAAACAGACAGAGCTGTCGGACTGCTGTCGCTGTGCGACGCATCAGGTGGCAAAGCGGAATGCAGAGCCGCATTGCGCTTGTCGGTTTCATTCATTTTAGATTGCGTGATCTTCGTTCCGGCGAACACAGGCAGCCTGACCTTGACCACGCCTCCGACCTTATCCCTTTCAGCAAGCGCCTTCTCCAATTTCTCGACATACCTCTCGTAATCGTTCTTTTCAACCAACATCGTCCTGCTGTTGATTACGAGCGGAGTGGGCGTATAGCGGACCTTATTCTTAATCCTATTCCACGAATTATATGTGAACGCATCGGGATCAGCGGCATCACCGGCTGCTGTTTCCGGATCGGGCTCGGACATGACGACCTTGCGATCCCCTCTATCCTTGGCGCTCTCGACGCCATCGCGATATCCATCCCTGTAGCCCGTATCATATCCGTCTCCGGCTCTGTCAGGTTCGTCGGGCTTGCTCGAATCATCATCTTTGCCATAACGAAGAGCAGGAGACGAAGTATCCTCCCGCATCATAGGCACGACGGGTTTGTTCTGCTCGTCTTCGGAACCGCTTTGCGCATCTTCGTCTTCGGCAGGTTTGATTTTGGCGGGACGATCATCAGGGCTGCCTTTGAAAATGTCGGCCAGGCTGTTCCAAATGGACCTGTCTTCAGGGGAATCCTTCTTCCTTACGTTTCTGAAATCGAAAGCGTTGTCCTTGTAAACATCGCTGAAATCATATCTATCCATAACAGAGAGGCCAAGCAAACATGCTATAAAAAGTATCATGGCCATAATAAATCCGATTACGGACATCTTGTTATTCATCTAATCTCTCCCCTGAACGCTAATCATGTCTGCAGCGACAGATATGACCACACCGGCTCCGTTCTGCAACGGATGTCATCCGATTATTATAAATTAAACCAAATCGCATTGTCAACAAACATGCGACAGCTCGTATCCGTCCGCAGTGTCCTTTATGGAAAAACCCATTTCCATTATTTTGCTCCTAATCGAATCCGCAGACGCATAATCCTTTGCCTTTTTAGCCTTCGCCCTTTCATCCGCCAACAAACGCACTTCCTCCGGTATCTCGACAGCCTTCCTTTCGCGTCCGCGCAGCAAATCAAGCGAAAGCACGGCATCCGCATGCTCAACGAATTCTTTTTTCAATGCATCTGAAATCTCGGAGCTGCCGACGACTTTATTAAGCAACGAGACGGCGCGCGATGTTGACAAATCATCATAAAGATATCCGTCGAACTCGTCATTCATTGCTGCAAGAGCCTTTGCGTCGACGCCGGAAACGCATTTTCCGCATTTAGCGCTTTCGGCGATTCTGCTCACTCTCTCATATAGGCTGTTCAATGCGGTTTGGCATCCTCTCAGCGCATTTTCAGAAAATTGCAATTGCTTCCTGTAATGCGATTGAAGACAAAAATACCTATATGCCAAAGGAGCGATTCCCGCGTTCTTCAAAGATGAAAGGGTTGTGAATTCACCGGACGATTTGCTCATCTTGCCTTTCTCCGAGAGGAGAAATTCGCCGTGGAGCCAATAATTGACCCACTTCTTTCCTGTTGCAGCCTCACTTTGCGCGATTTCATTGGTATGGTGCACAGGTATGGCATCCACACCGCCGCAATGGATGTCGAATTGCTCGCCCAGATACTTCATGCTCATCGCAGAACACTCGATATGCCATCCGGGATAACCCTCACCCCATGGGGAATCCCACTTCATAGCCTGATTCTGGAATTTGCTTTTAGTGAACCACAAGACGAAATCATTAGGGTTAGCTTTGGCGGAATCAATGCCGACTCTTTTGCCGGACTGCAGCTCATCCAATTTCAAACGGGCGAGTTTGCCGTAATCGCCTATGGTGTCTATCGAAAAATAAACATTCCCGTTCGACACATACGTATGACCGCTTTTCTCCAGCTTCCTTATCAATTCGATCATATCTCCGACATGCTCGGAAGCCTTGCAAACCACATCGGGCAATTCTATATTGAGCTCCTTGATATCATTCATGAAGGCCTTGGTATAGAATTCGGCGATCTCCTGAACCGACTTCTTCCTCTCCCTCGCCGCTTTGCCTATCTTGTCCTCGCCGTCATCGCCATCCCCTGTCAAGTGCCCTACATCCGTTATATTCATCACATGAAGGACCTTGCAGCCGCTCAATTTAAGCGTTTTCTTCAAAACATCTTCGAAAATATACGTCCTGAGATTTCCGATGTGCGCATAATTATACACCGTCGGCCCGCATGCATACATCTTCGCGACACCTTCCTCTATCGGCTTGAACTCCTCCTTGCAGCGACTAAGCGTATTGTAGAAAACCAGCTTATTGCTCATCCTTGGCCCTTCTTATCATTATCCTTTTCTTTCGCAACCGGTCCGATGCAGTCTGCGATTCCGGAGTCATCCTTGATTCGATCCTTGCCGATGAAGGCTTCTTGTTGATTTCATCGATTCTGACTTCCCTGCCGTGATCCGAAATACTGCGGCTTTTCTCATCGTCAACGCCAAGGTTCATCTTTTCCTGCTTGAGGACATCTATCGCTTTCTGCATCTCTTTGAGGAAATCATCAAGATCCTCTTGAAAAACCAATACCGATTGGCGTTGGAAAACGTTCTCCTCGACAGTGTTCTTGCTCTCGACGATGCTGAGACTCAGGGCATTTCCGAAATTCTCATGCACATTGAAAAAATAAGTTCTTCTGTCCCTAACCAGCTTTGAAGAAAAAATCTCACCTCTTCTTCCCATATCCGTTCCCAACCATGCAAATCATTTCATCCATTTTACGCCAACGGGCGGTATCGAGCGCTGAAATTTTCAGAAGCGCAATGCGATCATCCGCCGGTTCTATCCGATGCTTCCTTCGCCGTACTTATAACACTTTATCGTTATGCCCGTCTTTTCAGATATCAATTTGGCTCCATCCACCTCCACTATGCCGTTATGGCTGGAAAACGGTATGGAGAAGAATTGGTCAGGCTTGATATACGTGCCGTAGTCGCTTTCCGAAACGGTTCCTTCCGGATAGACGTTCTCGCCGACTTTCGCTTCATCAGCGAACAGGACTTCGCATGTGGAATGGTTCTTGTCATCCTTGTCGCTAGCCGCCAAAAGCATTCCGCAGCTCTTGATGCCTCGGAATTTCGCAGGTTTCAGATTGGCAACGAGCAAGACGTTGCGATTTAAAAGCTCTTCCTCTTTGTAAAACGGAACTATGGATGAGATGATCGTTCTGGATTCCTCTTCGCCGGCATCCAAAGTCAGAATATAAAGCCTATCCCCCTCAGGATGCTTTTTTACTTCTATGATCTTGCTGACTTTAAGGCACACGCGCCTTCTAAACGCTTCGGCATAACTCTCGCCTTCGAGTCTTATATCTTTCACTGCTTCCTCTCCTCTACGTATCTTTTCTAAAAATGCCGCCCTTTTCGCAGCTTCGTCGGCAGCCCTCTCGGCAGCTGCCTGTTCTTCGGCCGCCTTGCGCCTGGCTTCTTCCTCGGCTTTGCGAGCTGCCATTTCAGCAGCCTTGCGTTCTTCGATAGCCTTTAGCCTTGCAGCCGCCTCGGCTTCGCACGCCGCTTTTTCGGCCGCTTCGCGAGCCTCCCTCTCCGCTGCCGCTTTCGCAGCTCTTTGCGCTGCCTCGCGTTCCGCCTTCTTGCGGGCGGCAAGCTTCTCGGCCGCTTCCTGCGCATCCTTTTCCCCTTGGGCTTTGGCGGTCTCGGACACATCCGTCGAATTGAAACGAATCTTCGCGGATTTCACGGCTTCATCGGAAAAATTCTCGAACAAATGCTCCAACGGCAGAAATGCCTCGTCAAAGGAAATGTCCTCGCCGAGCTTATCCCATGATTGCTGAATCGACATGGCCTTGGCGATCCTATCGGAGGCATCGGGAAGGTAAGGATACATGAGAATGCACAAATCCTTGACGCCGAGTATGATCGTTCTGACCACCCTGCCGCACTTGATAGGATCCGATTTCAAAAGCTTCCATGGCTCGTTATCCTGAAAATATTTGTTCAGCATGTCCGATAAGGCAAAAATCTCATGAAACGCATCCTTTATCTGAACATCCTCATACAAGCCGTCGATTTTCACTATCTGCTTTCGGACAGAATCATAGAAATCCTCATCTATGCCGAATCTCGGAACTACCGAGTCATATTGCTTGCGCAAGAAAACGAACGCCCGATTCACTAAATTGGAGAAATTCCCGACAAGCTGTCCGTTCACCTTTTCCTGAAAATCCTCAAAAGAAAAATCGCTATCGCTCTTTTCGGGCCTGTTGTAATACAGGTAGAACCTCCAAATATCGCAACTATAGCCGAAATCAATGCAATCGGATCCGAAAACGCCTATGTTGCTGCTCTTGGAGAATTTCCCACCTTCAAAGGTCAGATACTCGCTGCTGTTAAGCCTATGGAGCATGACGAACGGAAAACCCGTGGCGAATTCAGTTGCGGGAAAAATCAAAGCATGAAAAGGAATATTGTCCTTGCCTATGAACTGATAGAGGTCGGTCGCATCCGGTTTCATCCACCATTCCCTCCATCGCTCGGTGCAAAGCGCCGTAAGCGAAATATATCCTATGCATGCATCGAACCAAACGTAGAACACCTTGTCGTTGAAACCGCGCAAAGGAACCTTTATCCCCCATCTCAGATCTCTGGTTATCGTTCTTTCCCGCAAGCCTTCCTTGAGCCACGACTTCGCTATGCCGATTGCATTAGCAGGCCATCTGCCTTCCTTTTCGGCCAATAGGACAAAACTCTCCAATCTATCCTTAAGCTTAGGCATGTCAAGGGCCAGATTATCAGTTTCCCTCAATTCAAGCGAAGAACCGCATATAGTGCATCTGGGATCAATCAGCTTATCGTTCTCTATCAATGAACCGCATATGTCGCATTGATCGGAATTCGTCCTTGATCCGCACGATGGGCATTCGCCCTTGACAAACCTGTCGGATATTTACTCCTTGCACTTTTTGCAGTAACACTGCTGTTCTGTGACTCTGACAATATATCTGTTCCTGT
>CAMOXM010000066.1:0-7810 GCA_946629155.1 uncultured Spirochaetaceae bacterium
TGTATTTGGTTTTGACTTTTCTGATTTATTGGATGATGTCGATTCGTTCCAATGATTTTTTCTATGATTCGAGAAGCCTCATTTTTCTGCCGTCATGCCTGATATTGTTTCTTACCGAGAACAAGAGCGTTTCGCTTGCTCTGATGGTGCTTAACCTCACTCTTCTGGTGGTTTTTCCGTTTATCACGCTCGCAGTGATTGCCAAATCATTCGCGATTACGTCTTTGGTCATAATATTGTATTCGAACGGCACTAGAATGCCAGCGGTTTCGGATGGTTCCGACTTCAATATGATAGGAATGACGACTGAAAAGGCGGTCGAAAGCGAAGCAGGGCAATCGGACAGGGAGAATGGAACGGTCAAAGAAGGCGAAGGCGTTTTCCAGCATTTTAAACGATTTAGATTCGGAGATAAGTGGCAGCGCGGGCGAAGTGCCGGACGCAATGGTCTTGCCGGCGTCTTGCTCGATGGCTTGCGTATTGATGAATACGAACGCAGGAGCACTAGGCGCTATTATGCGAAGGCATTCGTGGCTTTGTGCGTATATATGTGCTTTGTGGCATTGATAGATTTTTCATTCTATGCTTCGAAGAGGATGCTTGCCATGGATTTGATATTCGAGGTTGCAAAGCTGGCGGCGGCGTTTTTGTTCGCTTTTTTCGTCACAAGAATCTTCGTGGATGTCTTTGCGATGCCGACGAAGGACAATCTTGTGCGTCTTCTGTATGAGAACAGTGCGCTTCTCGAAAGCTTCAAGGCAAAATGCAAGGGCAGCTTCGAGCATTGCATGGAAGTGATGGATATCGCCATGCTGGCGGCGGATGCGATCGGATGCAACAGCCTGCTCGTCGGCGCGGCCGCGCGGTATCACGATGTGGGCAAGATGAATCATCCCGAATACTTTACCGAAAACAATCCCAACGAAAGCGCTCATAAGTATTTTTCATCGAAGATATCAGCCGGATTGATAAAAAGGCATGTCAAGGACGGCATCGACATGATAAAGGCTTCCGGTTTGAGAATGCCTTTGGAGGCCTTGAAAATAATCGAAGAGCATCATGGTAACGATCATATTTCGTTTTTTCTTTTGGAAGCGGAAAGGGAAAAGGGCGGCACCACCAAGGAGAAGGATTTCGGTTTCGTGGATGAGGATATCTTCAGCTATGATTTGGACAGGCCATCGACCAAGGAGAGCGCGATATTGATGCTTGCTGATATTTCAGAAGCCGGATGCCGATCATTGACCGAGCACACGGACGAGAAACACAGAGAATTCATACATGGCTTGCTCATGGCAAAGTTCGATGAAAGGCAGAGAACTGGAAGATTCAAGGATCAGAAGGGTGGTCAGCTCGAGAATTCGACATTGACAATCGGAGAGTTCAGAATCGTGGAAGAAGCGATTGTGAACAAGATAAATGCGATGTATAATACAAAGAGGGTGAGTTATAAGAATACGGAGAAAGAGCAAAAGAAAGAGCAGAGGATTAATGCAAATTGACATAATATTCCTTTAATGGTATTATTCGAAAAGGTTTTGTTGACCTAATTGAAAACAGTTGGTGAATTGCATGCGACGTTTTTGGTTCGGTTGTGCAGTCCATGTGTTGCTTTATTGGGAGAAAGAGCATTCAAATGAAGAAGTCCTTATTATTCGTACTGGCTTTGTTGCTTCCGGCGTTGTGTTTCGCCGAATATAAGATCGCGTGGATTTGGAGAATCAGCGATCCTAAGGTCGCATGGGTGAGGTATAGGGTCATTGAAGACAAAGGTACGGGCAATTGGGAGTATGTGAGCCGTTATGATGATTCAGTGATGTCTTTTGTTTTGGATGTTGAAAAGAACAAGATATACACTCTTGAGGTTCAGGACAGCTATGATGGCGTATGGTGGTCCAATTCCGTTCTGTCTGAAGTCGATACTAGCATGTTCAGCATGCTTAACAAGTAGGTAGTGCAAATTGGGCGACTTTGATTTGAAAAAAAACAATCTCACCAAAGAGGATATAAACGAATTCGCAAAGCTGACGGCTTCTTCGGCGGATGATTGCGTTCGCGAGATCGATGAGCTGATCGAAGCCAAGGGCGCTAAGGAGAAGGAGCTCAGCGCTCTGACTGAAGCGGAGGAGAGTTTTTCCGTAGAAGACAAGATTCGAAGCAAGAGAAGCAAGGATAAGCTCCGCAAGGAGATATCGGATCTCGATAGGAACATAGAAACAGTAACTGCTCGCGGATTGATTCTTGAGCGCTCATGCGATGTGAACCAGGAAGTCGCTTCCCAACTTGAAGGGAAGGAAGTGAATTACAGGACCATGCGCAGGCTCGCCGATAAGACCGACATAGAGGATGATGTAAAGGATCTTAGGAGGCGTCTCGCATCCAAGGAGAGGAGGACTGCTGCCGCAAGCGGTCTGAAACAGAGCTCCAAGGTGAAGAAGCTGGTAAGGTGGCTGCTTGCCATAGCGACGCTGGTGATAATAATCCTTCTTCTTTTGAGGAAGTGCGGGGGCGTCGGCAATATAAAGCACACTATCTACAAGGTGATCGGTCTTGAGAAGGGCGATGGCGCAGGCGATTCCGGAACATCCGAGCGAGTCAAGCTTGGAATAGGATCCGATTCTTCTGGAGATGGCGGTTCGGGCGGTCCGAAGTCCAGCCGATCTGTCTATAAGGTTGACGACGAGGAGCAGCCGGATGATGAAACGGGCGAAGGCACGAGCGAGTATAACAAATTGGGTTTCGGAAGGGTTGGCGGCGCAAGCGATGACACCGGCGATGCCGGCGATGGCACTGATGGCGCCGACGGCACAAAAACCAGCCGGTCCGTTTACAAGGTAGGAGACGAGGAGCAGCCGGATGACGAAACGGGCGAAGGCACGAGCGAGCGCAATAAGTTCGGTTTCGGCAGCGACAGCAAAAATGCGTACGGCAATGGCGGCGATGATATCGGCAGAAGAAGGAATCAGGTTTCAAGCGATGAATGGAAGCGCAATTTCACGGGAAAAATCGTTAGGGACGATTTGATCACCATACCGTACAAAGATCCGGCCGTCCCGTTCGATGACATGGAAATAGAGTATTATCTTCTCGAAGGCGATTTCGCATCTGGCTTCAATGCGATAACCGGTTCGCTTTTGGATAGCCACTTCGGATCCAAGAATGTCACTATCGAGGACATAGTCGCCGCATACGGGCAGGAACACGGCATAGAAGAGGATAAAACGCCGCCGCCTCCAAGCATAGCGGAGCAGTTGGCCGCAGAGGATAAGAGAAGAGCCGATAAGCTCCAGCCTGAGGACAAGTTCTATTCCATCGACATACAGAACAAGGGAACCTCCAAAAAGGAGATAGTCGAGAAGATGGCGAAGGAGTCGCCTTATGTTTCGATGGAGTCGGAAGGCACGCCTGTCGAGGTGTCCGGAGGCATTTTGCCGTATGTCATGAACTTGGACAATGCCGGTGCGAATTCGCTATGGCCTCCGCTTTCGCCGCCTTCATGGACGGCTGGAGTGGATGCATCGGCGCATTACAAAGTGATAAACGAAGAGGATACGCAAGTGGGGCTCGGCATCAGGGCTGGCGCATACACCGATCCTCTGCCTGCGATAAGGGGTGATGAGTTGCCGTTGAATGTTCCCGTCATGGCCGAAGTCAAAGGGAAATTCGATAGCTTCGAGACCTATGCAGGTCTTGGCGTCATGGCTGGAACGGGAGACAGGTCTTGGAATGTACTTGGCATCGGCATAAATCCTGCCGCCGAACTTGGAATCGGATATAACGTTCCTGTTGATCAAGAGCATTCGTCGATATCGTTCGGATTGGATTCGAAACTCGGGTTCAATACGAATGCCGGGTGGTCGCCTCAGCAGCTGATGGTTTCTCCGTATTTGAGGTACAATCATGCATTCGACACTTTCGAGCCGGTTGACAACTACTATTATGATATAGGCATTGAAAACGACGATGCCAAACCGTCCGACTATGGTTACGACATATTGATCGAGAACGACGATGCCGATATTTTGAAGAAAAAGGAAGAGGCCAAGAAGCCGGAGAACGTTTTGGCTGAAAAACTTGCCGGCAAAGGACTTGATGTCAGAGACGACTACTATGACATAAAGGTTGAAAACGATACCGTCAAGGAAGTCAAGCGCGACGAGAAAGTGAATGGAATGTCTGAGAAGCCCACCGAAGCCGCCGTTGCCGCCCTTATGGCCGGAGATTCGAAGTCTTATAACATAATCCTCAACCAGGATGCCGCTAGTCCGGGAGACAGGGACAAGATTATCAACGAATACTACAACAGGTATCAGTTCTACGAATACGAGAAGATGAATAATGACTGGCTTGCAGCGCAGGATCAGACTAATAATGCCAAGCTTGATGCTTTGTATGGCGATGTTCCTGCTCCCTCTGAGGACTCTGGGGAGGCCGTCGTAAGCAATAGGAACTATGTGGCTGAGGAGACGTACGACGGTACCCCAATTGACGTGGAGGTGCAGGTGGCTCCGTATGCATTCGGCTTAGTCCTGTATCCGTATCGCGTCGAGTTCCCTGCTACTGACGGCACGGGTAAGGTGGATGCGAATGTCACTAAGAGCGGTGTCATGGCGTATAGGTCAAGCTACGGACTTTCGATTTCGCTTGGCATGAAGTGGAGAATAATAAACAACAAGGATTTCCAATTCTTCGCCGGCGGCAGAGGAATGTTCCAGCTTTACAATACGCCGTCGTTTGATGCGTATTCCATATTCGGCGAAGTCGGAATAGGAATTCTTGGAATAAACGCTTATCTCGGAGCGGGTGTTGACTTCTCCGGAGCATACAACAAGAATGTCGGATTCGCCGCCTTGCTCGGAGTGGACTATACTCTTAAGGTTACCGAGCATATCGGATTCGTCCTTGGAATCAATGCGAACCTCGGAGTTGCGAAGAATGATACCGAAAGGTCGCAGGCGGCTGATATAAGCAAGGGTCTGTATCCTGGCGGAAGTGCTGTTATCACGACGATTTCGCTTTCGATCAACCCGTATCTTGGAATCAAGGTTCAGTTCGATGGAAGGACCGTGAGATATAGCGAGAGCGTTCCTGTTCCGGAAAAGCAATACAAGATTCTGGTGGATAGGGGTGATGATGCTGCGCTTGCGGATCCGCTTGATGGAATCTCGTTTGACGATCTGGAAGGAGCGTCGGAATCCGAATGAATGCGTTTTGCATTTTGATTTGGAATGTGATATGATGAGAAAGCTAATTCGAAAAGCGGTTCTGCTTTTCGAATTGCGGCATAGGAGTGTTTATGAAGAAATATTTTTTGTGTCTCTTGCTCGCTTTGTGCGTGCTTCCGATTTCGGTTTTCGCTGCTGATGACAACGATGATATGATCTTGGTGGCTTCATGGATGTGGAAAACCGATCCGGAGATCAAGCGTTTCCGCTATAAGGTCAACAACAACGATCCGGCTTTCTGGGATCATGTCGTGAATGGCGATGTTACGTCTTATAGCATCAGGGGCGTAAAGAAGGGAGAAGTTTACACATTGTATCTCCAGCAGTCTTATGACGGTATCAATTGGAGTGAGACTGCCGTTTCGACAATCGAGGTCCAGTAAATTCTTATTCGCTTGGTGTCGTGTTTCAGAAGGCATGGTATCAAGCGAAATTTGATTTGCCGTGGGTTGTTGGGTATGAGCAGGAAGTTGTTGAAGTATTTCATATTTGCAGTTGGATGTTTCGGGATGTCGTCGTGCATCAACTTGCGTCATTACACTTTCAAGCTATCTACATTCGCAGGATGGTTTTTCTGTCCTGGGTTGCAGGGCGAGAGTGGAACGAATGATGGCTATTATAAGGACTACGAATCCTTGATAGCCGCCTATAAGGATAGATACGATGACAGCGTTCCTGTTTTCAAAAAGGACTACAGTTATGTGGTTCGGCTTTATCCGCAATTCACTTTTTACGTCCCTGAGGGAAGCGATATAAGAAAAGAGGCTTTCACAAGGCGACTTAGCCAGATCGGCGATACGAGTTCGGCAATGCCGTTTTATGATACGGTCGATGCCGAGGGAAAACCTCAGCTGACGGCTACTTACAGGCTTACTTCGCTTGTCGAGGACAGTAAGTTCTGGTGCTATAATCAGAATATGGTTACCACAAACGTAGTGGATCAGGATCTGTCTCTTATGCTGGTCAACAAAGAGTTCGGATCTTTTGAAACCGAATGTCTGAAAAGGTATAAGTGCTGGGTGAATGACAATGATACGTATGTCAGGCAAATCGATTATGATACGCTGACCTCAAGTGAATTCCTGGCTTCTCAGCTTGATACGAACGATCCTAGTTGCTTCCGCCCTGACACGGTTAACATGCTTGTCTTCGTTTATGACAGCTTGTGATGCCGGCAGCGTTTTTGCTGCTGCGACGGTTTTTAGAGGCGGTTTTGCTTGCTTTCCACAATCAACGCTTTGGAAGATATTTCGGTATCGGGATTCATGAAAGTATTCATAAGAACATTCGGTTGTCAGATGAATGAGGCCGAATCCGATTATCTTTCATCGGCCATAACGGATTCACTTGGTTTTGACTTGGCGGATTCTCCGTCGGATGCTGATTTCATAATTTGCAATACATGCTCTGTCCGTCAAAGCGCTGAGGAACGAGCAGAAGGATTCATATCCCAAACCAAGGGAGAGTCGAAGAATAGTTCCAAGATCATCCTCACCGGATGCATGGCATCCGATTCGAACGAAGATTTGAAAATCAGGTTTCCTTATGTGGATTATTTCGTTCGGAATAATGATAAGGATCGTATAGTCGATATTTTAGCTGCGGAAAGCGAAGGCAGAGAGCCATGCTATGACAAAAGCGATTCCTACGAGTTCAAGGAAAACTATCGCAATCGGAACGGGTGCTTTTCGTTCGTCCCGATTCAGAACGGATGCAACAACTTCTGCTCCTATTGCGTTGTCCCATATACTAGGGGCAGGGAGGTTTCGCGTGATTTCCATCAGATCATTGATGAGATCTCAATGCTGGACAAAAGCGGCGTTCGAGTTGTAACGCTTCTCGGACAGAATGTGAATTCGTACAGATGCGGTTCGAGGAGGTTCAAGGATCTCGTCGGCGCGATCGGGGGGATTCGTTTTCAGAACATCAAGTGGATATACTTCGATTCGCCCCACATCAAGGACTTCAATTCCGAGCTTTTCGATATGCTTGCGTCGTCGGATGTCTTTGCCAAGTCGTTTCATGTTCCTGTACAGAGCTTTTCAACATCGGTGCTCAAATCCATGAATAGGCATGAGACTCAAGACGATATTTATGCATTCTTTGATTTGGCGAAAAGGAAAATGCCCGACGCAAGCTTCACAACGGATATAATGGTCGGATTTCCGACTGAAACGGAGAATGATTTTCATGCGACGCTTGATGGCGTCAGGAAAGTGTCTTTCATAGATGCTTTCATGTACTACTACAATCCGAGGAAAGGCACTGTCGCTTATTCCGCCTATCGCGACCTTGATTTGAATTTGAAAAAAGCACGTCTTATGAAGTTGATAGATTTGCAAGGCGGCATCTCGCTTAATGTCAGAAAATCGATGTTGGGAAGGGAATTCGACATTGTTGCTTGCAAAAAATCGCGCAAGGACGATAGCAAGGTATTGTGCTATACCGAGGGGAATTGCGCTGTTCTGGCAGACGAAGGCAAAATCAGCTGCGGGCAGGTAGGCCGATTTGTTTTGAAGGAGCTGGTCGGCAGGACGTTTTTGGCATAATGCGTTTCACAATCGGCTTTTATTTGAGGGAGGATG
>CAMOXM010000067.1:0-7551 GCA_946629155.1 uncultured Spirochaetaceae bacterium
GTATGAGCGTAACGGAAGCTTCGGGTCTCTGCTTACGAGAAGGTCGCTGGCTACGCTTCCATTCGGAGCCAGATATAGGATGATCGACTTTCCATTGTCGAGCCTTGTGAATGCCGGAATATCCACGGTCGGAGTGATTGCGCCCTATTATTATCGCTCGCTGATAGATCACCTTGAGAGCGGCAGATCGTGGAATCTCGACAAGCGCGAGGGCGGGCTCTTCATAATGCCGGGAACGGTTTTCGGCATCAAAAACCCTCAAGCGCGCTTCCTGATAGGCGATCTTGTGCGCAATTCCAGAATCATCAGGAACTACAAGACGGATTACGTCGTCTTCATGGATACTTCATGCGTCATGAATGCCGATGTGAGCAAGGTTCTCGAAGCTCATGAGAAGAGCGGTTGCCAGGTCACTTTTGTGTATAAGAAGGGGAAGCTCAAGGATGAAATCGTAAACACCGTCAATTTCAATGTTGATGCGAAGGGTCGGGTAAAGGAGTTTTTGGATTCCTATGACAAGACGAACAACATGTTCCTCGGAGCTTTCGTCGTCAATTGCGATTTCCTCATGGAGATGATAAACGGATACAACATGTTCAAGAACACTGATCTCATCGATTTGATAAAGGGGAGCACGGATAAGATTTCCATAAACGCATTCGAATACAAGGACTATGCGGAGAGAATCGATTCGGCTTACGACTATTACAGGGTCAGCATGAGCCTGATGGACGAGCCCATCGCCGATACCAATCTTTTCATAGACGAAAAGCCGATCTATACGAAGGTGCAGGATGAAGTGCCGTGCTTGTACATCGGAAACGCCAAGGTGAAGAATTCCATAGTCGCGTCCGGATGCGTTATCAGGGGAGAGGTTGAGAATAGCATAATTTTCCGTTCCGTCCGCATAGCCGAAGGCAGCGTCGTAAGGAACTCCATAATCATGCAGCATGCGGATATAGGGAGGAACGTCGTCTTGAGCGATGCGATTCTGGACAAATATGTGACAATCGGGGAAGGCAAATGCCTTAAGGGCTCGCCCGATTCCCCTACTATCGTTGAGAAAGGAACAAATATATGATTAGATTTGATTATCATTCCGATTCGGCAGGCGGCGCGCCTGTCGATAAGCGAAGGCATGTTCTTTACGCTTCGTTCGAGGCCGTGCCGTTTTTCAAAAGCGGAGGGCTAGGAGAGGTCGCAGGCTCGCTTCCTTATTTTCTGAATGGAAACGAGTTCGAAGTCAGGGTGATTCTTCCTAAATTGAATCTCATTCCGCAGGAATACAAGGACAAGATGGTTTTCAAGACCAGCTTTTCGGTTCCGCTTGGCTGGAGAAGCGTGTATTGCGGTCTGTTTGAGATGAAATACAAGAATCTCACCTACTATTTCCTGGATAACGAATATTACTTCCACAGGGACAAGGCTTATGGCGAGTTCGACGACGGGGAGAGGATAGCGTATTTCTCCAAGGCGCTGCTCGAGGCCATAGAGTATATGGGCTGGGATGTCGATATACTTCATTGCAATGATTGGCATACCGCGTTGTCAACGGTTTTTCTGCGCGAGCACTACAACCATCTTGCGCAATTCTCCAGAATAAAGACCGTATTCACGATTCACAACCTGAAGTTCCAAGGCCAATATGACGATGCGATAATGTCGGATATATTGGGGCTCACCGGAACGCCTGCCGAATTGCAAATGTCGGTCTATGGCAAAAGCGGCAAGAGGGAGGCGGTCAATTTTCTTTTAGGCGCCGTATCGTATTCGGATCGCATAACCACCGTAAGTCCGACATATTCCGAAGAGATCAAGATGCCGTATTTCGGCGAGAACCTCGATGGCATTTTCAGAAAGAGGGCTTCGATATTGAGCGGAATAGTCAACGGAATAGATTGGAGGGTTTTCAATCCTCAGGTCGATAAGTTCATAAACGTCCAATACGATGTCAACAGCCTTGACAAGAAAGTCGAGAATAAGGTTGCCATTCAGAAAGAGCTTTACCTCAAGGTCGATCCGAGCATTCCGGTTTTCGCCATAATATGCAGGCTTACGGAGCAAAAAGGGCTTGATCTCGTCATAAACAAGCTTGCGGAAATGGAAAAGAGGGCGATGCAGCTCATAGTGCTGGGTTCGGGCGACAAGAAGTTCGAGAATGCCTTTGCGTATTACACATGGAAGAATCCTGAGAAGTTTCAGGCGCGTCTTTTCTTCGAGGAGGGGCTTTCGCATAGGATATACGCCGGCGCGGATGCGGTTCTGATGCCTTCGAGGTTCGAACCATGCGGCCTTTCGCAAATGATAGCGATGCAATATGGAACGCTTCCTGTAGTTCGCGAAACGGGCGGACTCAAGGATACCGTGCAGCCGTACAACAAGTTTGATAAGTCGGGCACAGGGTTCTCGTTTGCGAATTATAGCGCCGACGAGCTTATGGGCGCTATCGACAACGCCCTTACCGTCTATTACAACGAGAAAGCGGATTGGAGGAAGATGCAGAGGGAATGCATGACTCGAGATTTCTCGTGGAAGGGTCCTGCCGAGCAATATCGCGCGCTTTATAGGGGCTTGCTGAAGTGAAGGCCTTTTTCGATTCCTGGGACGAGAAGCACAAGAAGCCGTTCGGTGCCGTGAAGACCTCTTCCCAGGTTTCTCTTTTCATAGAGACGCAAGGCGTGCAATCGTGCCAGATCAGGATTTGGGATGATGTGGACGGCGAGTCCGTCCTTCCGATGCGAAAGACCGACCATGGCTTCTATGCGGATTTCAGAACTTATGAAACCGGAAGGCTGCTTTGGTATCATTTCATCCTGACCGGAGACGATGGGAGCGTATGCTATTACGGTAACAATCCCGATAAGCTGGGCGGCGAAGGCCGGTTGTCTTTCGAATTGCCTAAGGATTATCAAATAACGGTTTATTGCGATCAGAAGAATCCCCAGTGGTTCAGTCAGGGCGTCCTGTATCAGATTTTTCCCGATAGGTTCGCTAAAGATGCAAAAGCGGAGGACAGGGCGAAGTCGATTGGAATAAAGCTCGTCGATTGGTCGGTGCCCCCCAGTTACGAGAAGAACAAGGCCGGAGATGTGGTGCGTTGGGATTTTTACGGCGGAAGCCTTGAAGGAATCCGTCAGAATCTGCTGTATCTGCGGAGCTTGGGGGTGACCGTAATATATCTGAATCCGATTTTCAAGGCGAAGTCGAATCATCGTTATGACACGATGGACTTCATGGAGATAGACCCGCTTCTCGGAACGGAACAGGATTTCGTCCGGCTTTGCAAAGAGGCGGGCGAAAACGGCATCAGGATAATACTCGACGGCGTGTTCAGTCATGTCGGCGTTGACAGCATATATTTCAAAAACGCTCGCGACGAACATTCGAAATATCACGATTGGTTCAAATTCGATAATTCCGAAATCGGCTATAGGGCTTGGTGGGGCGTCAAGGATCTCCCCGAGATCAATGAGATGAATCCTTCATATGTCGAGTTCATCTGCGGCAAGGACGGAGTGATAGAGCATTGGATCAAGGCTGGCGCTTCCGGATTCAGATTGGATGTCGCGGACGAACTTCCCGATGAGTTCATCAGGCTTATCAGAAAAGCGGTCAAAAGATGCGGCGACGACAAGGTTTTGATAGGCGAAGTCTGGGAAGATGCTTCTAACAAGGAAAGCTATGGCGAGAAGCGTCGCTATCTGATGGGCGACGAGCTTGACAGCGTGATGAATTATCCTTTGCGCAAGTATGCTTTGGATTTCGTCATGGGCAGGATTCCTGGAAGCGAGTTTCAAAAGCGCTTCATGTCGCTTAACGAGAATTACCCAAGGGAGATATTCTACTCGCTTTTCAACCTCTTGGGGACTCATGACACGAAGAGGCTTATCAACGAGGTCGAGGGTTCGAGAGAGAAGGTGAAGATGCTTTTCACGCTTGCCTTCGCGCTTCCGGGCGTTCCTGCCATATATTATGGCGACGAGCTTGCGATGCGGGGCGGAACCGACCCTGAGAACCGTGCGTGCATGAATTGGAGTCCGACGGCGGATTACGACATGCATTACTCCGTGAGAATGCTGAAGGTGATCTACAACGACCATCTCGTTCTCAAGGATAGCGAATACAAAGCGGTTTTTTCGGATGATCCGGATATCTTCGCATGCGAAAGGCGAAGCAACGATGAAAGGATTCTTCTGATAGCGAACAGAAACGAAACGCAATCGAAGAAATTCAAATTCACGACCAGCTGCAGATATGCGCTTGATTTGGTGAAATCGCGAGAGTACATCGGAGATGGGCAGAGCGTGACTATAGACGTGCCGCCCGCATATACGGCATTGGTCTTGCTCAAGAGACTTGCCCCGCACCTTGAACTGCCTTTCGGCAGCGAAAGGAAAGCGGGAGTCATAGCGCCGATTTTCTCTATTCCGGGCGGCAAGCTCGGCAAACCTGCAAGGGATTTCATAGATTGGCTTAGCGCTTGCGGAATTTCCCTTTGGCAGGTTCTTCCGATACATCCCGTGGGGATGGGCGGCTCTCCGTACCTTTCGCCGGATGTTTTCAAGTGCAATGCCGATTTTCTGAATAACGAAGAGATTCCGCGTTCGTTGCGCAAGGCATCCGTTGAGGAGATATTCTTCGCGCAATGGGCAGACTTGCGGGAATATGCTCATTCGAAGGGCATATCCATAATAGGGGATATACCGATTTATGTGGACCCCAAGGGAGCGGATGTCAGGCGAAATCCGGAATGTTTCCAGCTGGACGGCGAGGGGCGAATGCGCGTTCGCGCCGGCGTTCCGCCGGATTATTTTCAGCAAGACGGACAGGATTGGGGAAACCCGCTTTACGATTGGAACAGGATGGTCGATGACGGCTACGATTGGTGGATGCGCAGGATAGAGATGTGCAGCAAGCTTTTCGATTACGTGCGTCTCGACCATTTCAGAAGCTTTTCCGAATATTATGCGATTCCGGAAGGCAAAAGCCCAAAAGAAGGCAAATGGCTTACGGGGCCTGGATTGGATTTCTTCAGGAGGGCGAAAGCAAGGTTTCCGGGGGTCAAGTTCATCGCAGAGGATTTGGGATGCCTTGACGACGCCGTTTTCAATTTGCTCAAGCTTACGGGGATTCCGGGGATGAATGTTTGGCAATTCTCGGCCGATGAAATGGAGCGCATGAAGGGCGACAGGTGCGCAAACCGGATTTTCTACTCCGGAACGCACGACAACAGCACTCTTCTGTCGTGGTGCGGAGGCGATAGGGCCAGGTGCGAGGATATCATCAAGCGCTTGTGCGCATCCGATGCGCCGTGGGTCGTATTTCAGCTTCAGGATCTTCTTTTTCTCGATGATTCCGCCAGGATAAACGTTCCGGGAACCATGGATGGGAATTGGAAATGGAGATGCGAACCCGGAAGGCTTACGCAAGCGGCGTCCGCATGGGTTCGAGAGATGCTTGGCAAGCACGGCAGGCTTGCGCGAAATTGCAATCGATAAGGAATGCGGACAATAAGAAGCAAAAAAAGCATTGGAGGGTTTATATGGGAAGCATCTACAAAGGATTGGCGCCTGAAATCAGGAAGAAGCGCATTAAGGCCGATGGTTTCGATTTCATCTATGGGACGACCGACATAGACGATAGTCTGATGGGCAATTTCGGCAGGCAATCGAAAGAGAACGATCTCGTAGGCAAATACAAGACAATAGTTTCGGGTGAGGTTTGGAACAAATCAGAGAAGAGAATGGTTCTTCATCACCTTCTCAGAGCGGAAAAATGCAGCAGCAAAATCAAGGAAAGATTCGATTTCTACTCCGCAGAGAAGAAAAAATGCTTCGAATTCGCGGACAAGGTTCATTCCTCCGATGAGTTCACCGATTTCGTGCAGATAGGAATCGGCGGCTCGATTTTGGGCGCGCAGCTGCTTTACGATGCGTTTTCCCCATGCGTGAAGAAAGCCAAAAGCGACTACAGGGCGTTTTTCGTTTCCAATATAGATAAGGAATACCTTATCGAAGTCTTGGATTCGCTCAAGTTCGACAAGACGCTTTTCATTTTCGTTTCGAAGAGCGGGACGACTTATGAAACCCAGCTTGCCAAGGAATGGATAGAGGAATATGTCTCATCTAGGAAAATCGCCGGGTTCGATCTCAAAAAGCATTCGTTGGCGGTTACGAGCGAGACCAGTCCGATGGCCAAGGGCGATGGGTATTTCGCGAAGTTCTTCATCGACGATTACGTCGGAGGCAGATATTCGGTGAGTTCGCCATGCGCCATGCTCATCACCAGCATAATATACGGCACGAAGGCCTGCGAGGATTTTCTGTCGGGAATGCGCTCGGTCGATGAGCTTTCGACGAAGGCATCGCCAAGCGATAACCCTTCCATGCTCGCAGCTCTCTATTCGGTCTATGAGAATCTCAAGCAGAAGAAGAACATCTCGGTCTGCCTCCCTTATGCCGAAGGCGCGAAGCTGCTTCCTTTGTATTTGCAGCAGCTGGTGATGGAGTCCAACGGAAAGAACCACGATCATGATGGAAAATACACTCGCGAATATACGGGGCAATTCTTCTTCGGAGATCGCGGGACATGCGCGCAGCATTCCTTCTGCCAGCTTCTGCATCAGGGCAACTATCCGTTCTCTTTGGAGTTTATATGTTTCAGGGACAAGCATGAGCTTTTCATGAGCGCCGTTTCCCAGAGCCTCGCGCTTTTTTGCGGCGACAAGGAGAAGGGCTTCGATGGGGGAAGGTCGAGTACGATGCTTCTTTTCGACAAATACAGCCCCAAGTCCATCGGTCAGATCATCTCGTTCTATGAGAACAAGACCATGTTCCAAGGGTTCATGTATGGAATAAACAGTTTCGACCAGCCCGGCGTGGAGCTTGGCAAGAAATTGCTCAAGGCCATATCCGCCGGAAGCGATGCTGATCTTAAAGAGGTGGCGGAAAGCTTCTGATGCGGTTTTTCGGAAGTTTTCCGTATATGCCGAGGGCAGGCTGGAAACGGTCTGCCTTTTTGTTTAGGGCACTTCTAAAAACCTCAGAGTCCGATTGAAGGAGATGCGATTATGAAAAGGAACATTAAAGGCAATGTGTCGTGGGTGGGCTATATAGATTGGGATTTGGAAACGTTTCATGGCGATGATTATTCGATTATGAACGGTTCGAGTCAGAATGCCTATCTGATCGAGGAGAAGAAGACGGTTCTGATAGACACCGTATGGGCGCCGCACAGATTCGAATTCGTGGAGAACCTCAAAAAAGCGGTTGATTTGAAGAAAATAGATTTCATCATTGCGAACCACGGGGAAACCGATCATTCGGGAGCGCTGACGGCTCTTCTCGACGAGATTCCAGGCACGCCTGTGTATTGCACTGCCGCCGCTGTCAAAAGCCTTGAAGGCCAATACGGCAAAAGAGGCTGGAACTTCAAGGTTGTCAAAACCGGCGACAGCATCGACATAGGCAATGGCAAAAAACTCGTATTCGTGGAGATGAAGATGCTGCATTGGCCGGATTCCATGGCCACGTATATGACCGGCGATGACAT
>CAMOXM010000068.1:0-7551 GCA_946629155.1 uncultured Spirochaetaceae bacterium
ACAAAAGGCTCGCGCCCTGTCAATTATGTTTCCTCTTCTCTCCCTATCTCTGATCCCCGAAATCGAATCAACTTCGATTCCAGCATGTTAAAAATCATTTGCCGAACTAAAACTTCCGTTTCAGAACAAGCGAAAGGAATACTAACAAATTCCTATAAAAATGTCAAATTTTTCATTCGACCTTTTTTTGCCGCCTCCAGGAATTGAACCAGGGACACAAGGATTTTCAGTCCTTTGCTCTACCAACTGAGCTAAAGCGGCATTCAAACAGCAAGGATAAGTATATGAAATTCATTTTTTTTGTCAAATTTCCAAAACCCCCAAAATCAGAATGCGTTCCGCAATCCCTCGTTGTCCATAAAAACATAACCTGCGCCAGGACAATATGTAAGATAAATGATTACAGCGGTCATAATAACTGCGAGCGTCACCCAAACCGGAAAAAACCTCTGCATCCAGTTTCTCCGTGCAAAATCGAAAGCCATTAGAATCATGGCGATCATAGTGGAAACATAGGTAATGATATCAAGGATTAAAATGCTTGAACCGAAATACGACTGGTAAACGGTAAACGCCCCTATCTGCATAAGCATAGCCATAACAGCGCATGTGACGAACGCGGCCAAGTAGCCTCGGTTCTTTTCCCTGTAGCCGTGGATTATTCCTGCTGCAAGAAACGGATACCAAATCATTTTCATATGCTCCCAGCTAGTCTCGTTCACGGGGAATATATTTCCGAGAGCCGTCGAAACAAACCCTGAAGGAAGCAATTCCAAAACGAAATGCATGCACGTGCCTAATACAACCATCAGAATTATAGTCTTGTTTTTCTCTTTCTTGCTTATCATTCGTCTCTCCATCTGCTATTATTATAAATCTGCTATTATTATAAATTCATTATTATGTTTTGACTATGTCCTGGCAGTCAACTTTTCGGACAGAACAACGATTTTAGAAAAAACGGGATTCATAAAATAAAATGCGAGGCTATTCCGCCGCAGGGCGCTTTTCGAGAAAACCGTCAATGCTTTGTGCATTGAACGCGTTTCCGAGGGAAGCGCCCTGCGGCGGAAGAGCAAGCATCGCAAAGGAAAGGATTCCGATGCAACCTCATTAAAAAAAATGGAGATGGGGGGAGTCGAACCCCCGTCCAGAAACTCTGCCACACCCCCTCTACAGGCTTAGTTTTCCGGTTTGAAGAAAGGAGATGCCGGAAAACCTCTTCATCTGCGCCCTCTCCTGCGATCCTTGATTTCTCCGCTTGCCCGAATTGCAGAAGCAAACGAAAAAGCTACAGATATTCTCTCGCTCGCAAACCCGTCACATAGCTACACGGATAAGCGAACGGAATGCTCATGCCCGCTTTCAATTAAGCAGCAAGAGCAAACTCTGCTTCGTCGACGTACTCGTCTTCTTTTTTCTTTGCATTTAGAGTTTCGAACCAGTTTAAAGAGTTAGCTCGGCTCTGCCTGCCGAAATGTGCACACAAGCCCCTGTCGAAACCAGGTACACCCCCATTGCATGGAATAATCTAATCAATCAGACTAATAATGTCAAGAAAACGTTCCAAAGGAAAGCGATGTCTCTGAGGTTTTTAGAAGCGTCCTTACCTCAGTCGATTTTTTTGACACCTTCGCCATAAATCGTCCTGAAATCGTTTTTCATCGATATCATGGTATATCCGCGCTGCTTCCATTGCGCAATCCTGCGATTGGTCTCGTCCATGCCGGCATGATCGCGCTCCGCATCATCCGCTACGACCATAAATGCCATCGCCTTGTACTTGTTGTTCGATATGGTGTACTCGTGCATGCTCACATCGCCGCTGCTGTTGCCGAAGGAGAGCACCGGCTGCTTTACGATTTCCTGGGCGATCTGCTGGACTTTATTCATCTTGAGATTCTTTATGACGAGCGAGTCGCCTCTTTGCAGAACATCCGGGCCGTCGTCGTTGAATTGATAACTCAAGCCGTCTCTGCCTTTCTGATTGGAGGCGACAAGCGTGATATCCATTCCTATCACTTGGTTCTCCGGAATGCCGAGCTGATCGCAGACAAGCGCTCTGCACAACATCCTATCCGAACCGCTCACCACATAAACCGTAAATCTGCGGTCTATCAGATAATTCACGACATCTATCATGGGCTTGTATATGCTGTCGGAATACTTCAATCCTGCAAAGCCTTGGGCATCCGATTTGAAAAAGTCCTTGACATATCCTATGAACTCGTCCGGCGTCAATCCGGCAAAAGCCTTCGCCTGGGCATTGGCATGAATCAGATCGAAACCGGACACTTTCGGCGTGGAATAGGTCTTTCCGGATTCCCTGATCTGCATGGCGACCTTCTTCAACTCCGGACTAGCCTCGTAGTTCTCATCATCAAGACAGCGATGCTCCAAAAGCAAATACTCCAAATATTCGGGGAACAATTCTCCGCATAACGTGCCATCCATGTCGAAAACCGCGATCCTGTCCTTCACCGGTATGAAATCGGGAGAATTCCTGTCGGTCACGTTTTCGACATACCCCTTGAGAGCGTCAAGCGATGCGCAATCGTTCCAATTCCCGAACCCTGAAAATCTCCTTGCCGTCGCACAGGAAGCGAAAGCAACGCATGCTGCGGAAAGCAGCATCGCAACGAAGAATCCCGAAAAAAATCTCTTTTCAATATTCGCTTTCATTTTCATTTTCTTATCCATATTCCAATATCACTCCTTGATTTTGCTCGTGATCAGATTTGATTGACCGTTCTTACCATTATCACACGAAGACGATATGGCGCCGCAGCACGTATCATCATCTTCCGCCACCTAAAAGCTCGCGCCGGCTCTCTGCAAGATCGACCAGGAGCTTCTCAGTCTTTTCCCAACCGAGACACGCATCCGTTACGGATTGGCCGTAGCATGTGCCGTCCTCGCCCTGCTTGCCGTCAACTATATACGATTCTATCATAAGGCCTTTTACAAGCCTTCTTATGTCACGGCTGTATTTCACGCTGTGCATGACTTCTTTGGCGATCCTGACCTGTTCGAGATATTGCTTTCCGGAATTAGAGTGGTTGCAATCCACTATCACTGCGGGGTTGACGCAACCGGATTCCATGTATTTGCCGTATAAGCGGATTATATCCTCGTAATGATAATTGGGTATGTTCGCTCCGTTCTTGTTCACGCTGCCTCTCAATATGGCGTGGCATAGCGGATTTCCGAGGCTCTCAACCTCCCAGCCTCTGTAGATGAACTCATGGCCCCTCTGCGCCGCCTTTATGGAATTTATCATGACGGTAATGTCGCCGCTCGTCGGATTCTTCATTCCCACCGGAATATTAAGGCCGCTCGCAGTCATCCTGTGCTGCTGGTCCTCCGAGCTTCTGGCTCCGACCGCAACATAGCTGAGGAGATCCGACAAATACCTGTGATTCTCAGGATAGAGCATTTCATCCGCACATGAAAAACCCGTTTCGTTTATGGCCTTGATGTGCAGCTTCCTTATGGCGATAAGGCCTTTAAGCATATTTTCGTCGCCGGATATGTCGGGCTGATGCAGCATGCCCTTGTAGCCGGACCCGTTCGTGCGCGGCTTGTTGGTATATATTCTCGGAACAATCGTCAAAACGTCCGAAAGCGACTCGCGAAGCGGAATGAGCCTCTTTATGTAATCGATGACCGCATCCTCCCTATCGGCGGAACACGGCCCTATGACAACCATGAACTTGTCCGATCTGCCTTCGAATATGTCCCTGATTTCCTTGTCGTTCCTCTGCTTGGCCAGCCTGCCTTCCTCGCTGACGGGATACATGGCCTTGATTTCCTCGGGAAGCGGAAGCTTCCTTTTGAATTTCATATTCATACGCTCTTCACCTCTTTGTCAAATAGCTTTCTTCTTTTGCTCGAAAGCCTCATCATGCTTTTCATCGCCTCCATGTCATCGCTCGCCACAGCCTTGCGCAAGGCGGAAAACTGATTCGCGAACAAATCCATCTGCTTCAAAAGCTCGTCTTTGTTCATCATGAACAACTCCGACCACATCTCGTCGTTTATATTCGCAATGCGCGTAAGATCCCTGAACGAATCCCCGCTGAAAGCACGCAATTCGCCGGTTTCCCTGCAAGTCATAAGGGAGACTGCTATGCAATGAGTCAGCTGCGAGAGGAAACCTATCATTTCGTCATGATTTTCCGGAGATAGCACCGAAATATTCCCGAAACCGATTATACGGCCAAGCTCCTTTACGTCCTCTATAGCGCCGGCGGTGTTGGCGCTTGTGGGGGTTACGATGTAATTGGCGTCCTTGAACACCTGCGGAGTCGAATTCTCCACGCCTGAAAGCTCGCGTCCTGCCATAGGATGCGCCGGCACGAATTCCAAATCCTTCCTGAGCATGGATTGAATGCGATAGACTATGCTCGATTTCACACCCGTAACATCCGTTAGAAGCACCCCGGTCTTGAGGACATGCTGATTCTCGGAAATCCAATTCACGAAAGCATTTGGATATAGCGAAAAAACGACTATGTCGTATTTGGAGATGAAATCCTTTGAAATCTCAGTCGTCCCTTCGCTTATAATCCTCTTGTCCAATGCGTAATCAATGCTTTTGCGGCTTCTCGTCAAGGCACCGACATAATACCCCTTTTCCGTCAAGGCAGCAGCGTATCCCCCGCCGATAAAACCAAGCCCTACTATCAATATTTTCTTATCCTTGGAAATGCTCACACCTTATTCCTATTTCCCCAAGCTTCTCGAAAAAATCCGGAAAGCTTTTTCCGACCGCTTCAGAACCCTCTATAACGCCGCCGAACTTGGTCAGAAGCACCGCGAGCGCCATGACTATCCTATGGTCGTTGTGACCATCCAAAGGCACGGCAGGCGCATGCAATGCAGCGTTTCGAACAAACACAACATCATCGCTTTCGTCTATTTCCGCTCCGAATTTGCGAAGCTCGGCAGACATGCATGCTATCCTATCGGACTCCTTCATCCTAAGCCTTCCGACCCCTGTGAAGACAGCGCCGTTGTTCGCAGCCGCAAGCATGAAAAGAACCGGTCCCAAATCGATGCAATCCGATATGCATATCGTCGGCATCTCATTGCCGGCAAGAAGCGGAAACAGCTTTTCATAAGCCTTATCGCCCTGCAAGGAATCCGCTTTCAAGCCATCGACAATCACTCTATTCGCGCCGCCAATATAATTAAACGCCTCGAAAAAGGCAGCATTCGAATAATCGCCCTCAACCATTCTGATGCCGGACCGATATTTCTGCCCGCCCCTTATTCTGATTTCCTCGCCGGAAAAAACGACGTTTATCCCGAACATCGAAAGAACATCAATGGTCATGCTTATGTACGGAAGGCTCTCGACATCGCCATCGAGAATGATTTTGGAATCGCCCTCTCTAATGCTAAGGGCAAACAGAAGGCCCGTAACATATTGACTGCTCGCATTGCCTGGAACAACGAACTCACTTTCGGTCAAGCGACCGCAGAATGAGAACGATTCCGACTCATGGCTGAAAGACACGGCATTGCGCTCGAAAACCATTTCATACGCATCAAGGCCGCGCGACATGAGCTTCAAAGTCCCGCGCATGGTCACACGACGAGCATGGTTCAGTTCAAGCGCAACAGGAATCAGAAACCTGAGCGTGCTTCCGCTTTCCCTGCAATCGAGGACAAGCTCGGATTCGGATGCTTGCAAGCTTTCCAAAGGTTCGAACAGCACAGCGCCACCACGAATGGAAAACCTTGCGCCCAACCGCCTCAAGCAATCCAATGTAGCGGCGATATCATCGCTAATCGCTATGCCGGAAACCCGACACGCCCCGCCACTGCCCGTCCGAGCCAAACTCGCTAGAAAAGATGCGATAAGCAGCCTATGCGCATAGCTTTTCGAAGGAGGCGCGACAATTCTGCCCGATACTGTTCCCTTTGATATGTTCGTGTTCATTAGAAGTCATATTATAGCAGTTTGCGGGAAATTAACAAAACTCGGCGGAATGGTGTCGCCCCTTTCAAAAAAAAGGCGCTGCTTTCAACAATTACATGAGATGAAACGCAAATTATTTCGCCGAAGGCCTTGGCCTGTGCCGCAGCCTTTCTCAATGCCTTTCTCAATGCCTTTCTCAATGCCTCGCTCGATGCCTTTCGAAACTCCCATATCGTAGGCATCTCCGAAAGATATGAGCGCAGTCACAGCAGGACATAAAAAAACCTCCCCTTTCGGGGAGGTCCGCATATAGCGTTATGCCTAAAAGCAATTAGTTGATAGTAAGTCCTTCAACTATCACGACATACTCGGTATCTGCATATCCCTCAGCGCTCAGCTTGAACTCGTTGGCTATGCCGCCGTTCTCGTTGGCTGCGTCTGCATCAATCCAAAGGACGAAATAGCCTTTGGGGAGATTGCAAAGCGTCCGGGCCTCATAGACATCATCCTGACTGGAAGGATCACTATTGGTTCCATCACCAGTCAATTGATACCCAGCATTTGCATAGGCACCGTTCGTCTTCTTGTTGTAGGTGAGGGCAGTGATGCTGGTAGCCTCATCCTGAACCACGACGAACGGATTCAACCCGATTCCGAACCACTTATGATCACTATTACCACTGCCGACTGTAATCGCAGGATTGAAATCTTTATCCGCCTTCATAGCAGTAAGAAGTTTGCCAGGATTAACGGTGATGACCGTCTTGCCCTTATTCACTCCTGTTCCAGGGGCAATGACAATGTTGTCGTCTGTATCGTCTGTATCGATGTTGTTCTGGCGCTTCTGGACATAGTTAGCATTGCCTGCACTGTTTGGATCTACTGGATCTACGTCAAGCGTCATTGCATTCATGCCGAGGGGCTGGATCACCACTACCTTGTACTTAGCAGGGGCATAATCGTCGGCCTCGATCTCGAATTCCTTAACCGTCCCCGCGGTGGCGGCATCGACCCAGAGGACGAACTCGCCGTCGCCCAAGCCGCACAACGTCTTGGCCTCATAGACATCATCGACCTTGCCAGCGACAGAATTGCTGCCGTCGCCCTTGAACTTGTAATCTTCGTTGCCTTCGACCTTATAGGTCAGTTTGGTGATGTCGTTCACTTTTGCGGACGGCTTGATGCCGATTCCGATGGCCTTCTTGTTGGGGGTGTCGGACGCCGTGATGCCCAACAACGCAGAGTCGGACTCGAGGCTCGCTGCAGGGCAGTCGAGCGTGACCGTGATGACGTTCACATCCTTGTCATCGCCTGTAGTCGGCACATTCAGAGCCACGGTCGCATGAGCGGCGTTGGCCTGCCTTGCCTCGACATAGGTTCCGCCGGCGGCAATCGTCTTAGCCGGAATGGTCAGCTTCTTGACAGCAGCGGTCCCTAAGGAATCGACGACATTAGCCTCGAGAACCAGCGGAGCGACGGGCACTGCGATGGCACCTGCATCGCTGAAGAAGCTAGCAGGTATCGATATCGGTTCGAGAACGCTCGTTTCAAGCGATATCTTTCCAGACGGCGCAGTGGCGGGAACGATTCCTTTCAGCGAAGCCCTGACTGCAGGCAATCCCAAA
>CAMOXM010000069.1:0-7510 GCA_946629155.1 uncultured Spirochaetaceae bacterium
GCTGGCGCTGTCGACCGATAGGTCTTCTCGCTTAACGACAAACAGGCAGGAAGAAAGGCTTTCTTCGCTTTCGTCATAGGCAAGCGAACTCGAATCATCCTTAACAGCCTGAACCTCTTCCGATGAAGATTCGGATTTGGGCTTCGATTTAGCCTCCTCGGACGACTTGATTCTGGAAACGACATCGCTTGTCAGCCCCATTTTCGACAATATCGCATCCGCAGAAGCCGACACCGAATATTTTCCCGCTATGAAGCCAAGCTCTTCGGAAGAAGAATTCGTAATCGACATGATCAAAAGCTTGCGCGACACATAATTCGAATCGTCTTCATCAACCGAGGCGCTTGTTATCTCCGGTGCGGACAAATCGAATGCCAAAGCCCGTTCTATCACAGGCTTGGACAGTTTGTAAACCACCGATTTCAAAATAACCGGCTTGGCGAGCATCTTGCGTGCATAACGTTCCCATTCCGTTTCCGCCTCCGCCTCATATTGCTTCGCCTGCCCTTCCGATGCCTGCTCATCAGGTTCAATATCAGTTTCAGGCTCAGGTTCAAGTTCAGGTTCGGGCTCGGGCTCGGGCTCGTGCTCTATCCCCGACTCGGGTTTTGACTCTGATGCTGTCTCTGGTTCGGGTTCTGGTTCTGGTTCGGGTTCTGGTTCGGGCTCGGGTTCGGGTTCTGGTTCGGATTCTGGTTCGGATTCTGGTTCGGATTCTGGTTCGGATTCAGGCGCGGACACCATATCCGGCTCATGCAGAGTCTCGGAATCAGCCGAAGAAACATTCTCGTCCTCTATCTTTTGGTCGTCTGGCTTTTGCTCATCTTCAGATTCCTTCGATTGTGACGCCATCGGTTCCGCTGCCTGCCCGACAACATGCTCTGCATCAGATTCCAATGCCTGCTGCGAAGCTTGAGGCTGAACCGCTTTTTGCGTGGAACAAGACAATATTCCCGCCAGCGATAGGATAAGCATCAAAAAAACAGCAAAAAATCGACGGATACTACTCGAAAGCATAAACAGTGCTATGGAAATAATCGAACAGATTGATTATTATGAGCGAAATGGAAAAATAGCCGGCATAACTGGCAGTCTTTTGCGCTATCTGCCAAAAACTCGAATCAGGATAAGCATTCAGAAAACTTCTCGAAACGATGTCTGCCGCGAAAAAGGATACGGATAAAAGGATCGATTTGTAGAAATCCTTCATTTCAGCATTGTTGTACGATCTTTCCACGAGATAATTCGGCTTCAAGGATATATCTATTACATCCGTCCCGCCCAAAAGCGAAATATATTTGGTGGAATAGTTCGGGTATGAGAACGAAATGCTTTGCGGGGTCTTGTAATCGACTATGAACTCAGGAACGGTGAAAAAGCCTTTTTCCGAAGAAAACGCATTGTAGATCGGGCCGTCGGATCTGAAAAGCACCTTTCTGTTCACCCTTTCCTTCAGGGCAAACTCCAAATCATTCACAACGCCTTCCACAATATCTATTTCAACCTTGGCGTCTTCATAGCCAGGGCTGGAAACCGTAAACGTCTTTTTGCCGACCGCGAATATGCTTCCGCTTTCCACCTTATCGCCCTCATGGAAGACCTCGTAGCCGAATTCCCTTGCGGGAAAGTTCAATATTCCCATTCCCTTCGGGAGAAAATATGGGAAAAGCCCGACGAGGCCTGCGTAGTTGTCTCTTACGAATCCGCTGAACTCCGCCTGACGAATTATCTTATCGTATATTACATCGAATCTCTTTGAAATGTTGCTGTATAATATCAACCTCGCACGCACGAGGTTGTTGTCGAGAAGCAGCGAAGCGGGAATCAGAACATAATCGCAATCGTTTTCGCGGACAATGTACTCCACGAGGATTCTGCTTTGCTGGAAAAGCGCCCTTATGTCGAAATCCTTGAAGTCGATCGTGCTGACACGAACCGGAAGAACAAGAGATTCGGTCTTTTTATCGTCGGAAAAGCTGCCGGTCGGCAAAATCAATTGATTGGACAACTCCCTTTGCCTGACGAGAAGCTTGTCGTATTCCGAATCGTTTTCGGAAGAAATGGCATTGCGTATGTTTTTTCTGATGTTTCCGAGCTCGCTGCTCTTGGCCCTTTGCGAATAATATTCGATTTCATCGGGATCAACGATTTCCTTTTGCTTTATGAACCTATTGAAAGCCTCGTTTATCACTACGGTCTCGTCAGTCAGCGTGTTGAGGACATTCCGCACGATCACGACCTTGATTGCAAGCGGGTCTTCGCAATAAGCCCTGCAAATCGCAATAAGACTCAAAAGCATCAGAAACGCGCATCTTTTGAAAAGTCGCGAGCGAAATCGGATTCTGAAGCTTTTGGAAGCGTCCGATAATGCCATCACTTCCCCTGCTTCACGTTCAAGACATCGGAATTGTTGAGATTGGATTCGATGAAACTCATTATGTCGCCGTCCATAACAGCCTGAATGTTTCCCGCCTCCGCTCCGGTTCTATGATCCTTGACCAATGTATAAGGCTGAAAAGTATATGTTCTGATCTGCGAGCCCCATTCGATGTTCTTCTTCTCTATCGCCTCTTTCTTGAATTCCTCGTCGGCAAGGTCATGATAATATTCCCACAATTTGGAATAAAGCATCTTGAAGCAGACTTCCTTGTTCATGAGCTGGCTTCTCTCATTCTGGCATTGAACCACTATTCCTGAAGCGAAATGCGTTATCCTAACTGCGGAATCGGTCTTGTTGACATGCTGGCCGCCTGCTCCGCCCGCCCTATAGGTATCGATTCTTATATCTTCGGGCTTGATGTTTATTTTTATGTCGTCGTCAACTACCGGCGAAGCGTAAACGGAAGCAAACGAGGTATGCCTTCTCTTGTTGGCATCAAAGGGAGATATCCTGATTAGCCGATGAACACCCGCTTCGTTTCTAAGATAGCCGTAGGCATATGTGCCCTTGACGAGAATCGTGCAGCTTTTTATGCCGCCCTCGTTCTCCTCCATGTCGATCGTCTCGCACTTGAAGCCGTTCCTCTCAGCAAACCTCAGATACATCCTCATGAGCATATTAGCCCAATCCCCGGCTTCGGTGCCGCCCGCTCCGGCATGTATCGAAAGGTAGCAATCGTTTCTGTCGTATTTGCCGGAAAGCAACAGCTTGCTCTTGAGTTCGGACAGCTTGGAATGCAATGAGGAGATGTTCTTTTCCATTTCATCCCGCACCGCATCATCCTCTTCTTCGGCATAAAGCTGGCATAATTCGTCAGCCGATTTCACTTCGCCGATCAAAGCCTGCCATTCGGAAAGAGTTCCCTTAAGCTGGGATAGATCCTTTATCACTTCTCCCGACTTCTTTCTATCATCCCAAAAACCCGCCTCGGCTGTTTTGGCTTCGAGTTCGGATATTTTGGATTCTATGCCGGTCCCTTCAAAGATACCTCCACATCGCAAAGGCTTCTTCCTTGACCTTTTTGAACAAATCCTCGTTTTTCAAGAACATCTCAGACCCCCTTATCCTTATCCAAACCCCTCACGGCATCCTTCAGATCGACGCCTGGCTTGAATACGGGAACATAGTGGTCCACCGTTTCCACCAATTCGCCGGAACGAGGGTTGCGGGAATTCTTCTTTCCCGCCCTCTTCTTCACTTGAAAAGTGCCGAAACCGCGCAATTCCACCGTTTTCAAGCCGACCATGGAAGCTTTCATCTCCTCGAGAAAATCATCGACGATATAAGCCACATCGCTCTTTATCACGCGGCATTGCTTGTTCGCCTGCTGGTATCTCCCGATAATGTGATTGTAAATCTCGCCTACGATATCAAGCTTGGTTCTCTTATAGTTTTTCACTTGGAACAACACCGAGAATTTACGATGCGCTGCTCATCTGCTTGTTGAGCCTGATCGTAAGCCTCGAAAGCTTTCTCGCCGCCGTCTTCTTGTGAAGAACATTCTTCGAAACCGACGAATCAAGCTGCTTCTGCACCTTGCGGAGCAATTCCTTGGCCTTTTGCTGATCGCCTTCCTTGAGCGAAGCCTCAAAGGACTTTATCATAGTCCTGTTCTGGCTTTTCACAATCCTGTTGTGAAGCCTTCTCTTCTTGTTCTGCCTTTCTCTTTTCTTAGCCGAATAATTCATCTCAACTCCCTAAATCGCGTTGCGAGCATTTCGCTCCAACATTTCCAATATGGCCAGCTTCACCGCCATAACATAATCCTTCTCATAAACGGACATCGGAAGAATCCTCTCATCGGGATTCGCCTTCTTGAACGAATCGAAATTCGTCTTCGACTCCTCCATATCCATCTTCGTAGCCAACACCAAGTGCGGCTTAGCCGCCACTGCGGAAGAAAAACTCAAAACCTCTTGCTTGAGCTGACCCAACTTCGTTTCATAATCCTGCTCGGACAAATCGACCATATACAAAAGCATCGCGCATCTCTCGATATGCTTAAGGAACTTCAACCCCATGCCTCTGCCGTCGCTCGCCCCTTCTATCAATCCCGGAATATCGGCGATGACGACATCATTGCCCTTGACATTCATCACGCCGAGGTTCGGAACAAGCGTCGTGAATGGATAGGAGCCGACAAGGCTTTTCGAATTGGTCACCGAATTTATGAAAGACGACTTCCCCGCATTCGGAAACCCGATCAGGCCGACATCAGCTATCAGCTTCAGAATCAAACCGACCCTGGCGCTTTTCCCTTCCTCTCCGGGCTGAGCGAATCTCGGAGCCTGCTGCACGGAAGATTTGAAATGGGTGTTCCCCTTTCCGCCCCTGCCGCCCTTCAGGAATACGAACGGCTCGTCGCCAACCATGTCCTTTATTTGAAGTCCGGTATCGGCATCCACGATCGAAGTTCCGGGAGGAACTTCTATGACCTTGTCCTTTCCGTCCTCTCCCTGCTTGCAGCGTCCGCTGCCTTGACGCCCGTTCTCAGCGCTGAAAGAACGCGTTTTCTTGAAAAAAGTCAGCGTCTTGACATTTCTTCTGCAAACAAAAACTATATCCCCGCCTTTTCCTCCGTCTCCGCCATCGGGACCGCCCTTAGGCACGAATTTCTCACGCCTAAAGGAAACGCATCCGGCGCCGCCGTTTCCGGAACGCACATCTATATAGACTTCGTCGGCGAAACCGTTCACTTAGTCCGTCACCTCTTCAATCGAGCAATACGATCTGTTCTTCCTCGTATAGAATCTGACCCTTCCAGCCCTCAATGCGAATATCGTGTAATCCCTTCCGAGACCGCAGCCATCGCCCGGATGATGCTTCGTGCCTCTTTGGCGAACTATTATCTCTCCAGCCTTGACGATCTGGCCTCCGAAACGCTTGACCCCAAGCATCTTAGGATTCGAATCGCGTCCGTTTCTCGAGCTTCCGCCCCCTTTCTTATGTGCCATCTGTATCTCCTCAACCTACTATCTCATCGATCTTGATCTGGCTATAGCCCTGTCTATGACCCTGAGTCTTCCTGTATCCTTTTCTCCTGTGATATTTATAGACCTTGATCTTATCGGCAAGCACTTTTTCCGTGACTACTTCACCCTTGATCTGCGCATTCTTCACATAAGGGGTGCCGAAGGTCGCATTATCACCATCCACGATAGCCAAAACAGAATCAAACGAAACGCTGTCTCCGGCCTTCTTACCGAGAAGATCCACCAGAATGACATCGCCTTGCCTGACCTTATACTGCTTCGAGCTGATTTCAACCAATGCGTACATACTACTCCTTCGCTGCGCAAGCGCGATTCCCTCGAAAAGCGCATGCGCAACGGCATTAATGATATTCATCGCTTAATTATTTTCAAATTTTTTTCGTTCGAAAAACTGAAAAAACTAAAAAACCCGAACTCTCTTGCCTAACGATCGTCAGGCAACGGGAAATTCCTGCCATTCACCGCATCCGCACCTTTCAGGACCTGAAGAAAAACCTAGATTTCCGATTCGTAAACGAATCTGCAAGGCAGATCATGATTTTCCTCGTTTTCCGTCCTGAAAAAGGAATTCAAAGAGAAAAACACTCTTCCGCCGGATTTCACATCCCTGATTTCGCACTCCTTCACCACATCGGGATTCCTGACGAACCTTGCCATATTGTAGCCGAAAATCCTCATGTTCGGAAATAATTCGTATTGAGGGTTCACGAATGTAGGATCATCATTCGGGTATTTGTTGCGCTGCTCATCGAAATAGGAATATGTGAACTTATTGGAAGAATCGAACTCTCCGGAAGCAATGGCTTTGAACGGAGTTCCGGACAGGCACAATGTCATGCTCGTCTTGATGCTGAATCCGTCCAAAACGGATTCGCTGCTTATAACGGATTTCAAAGCGGATTGGTAGATTAAATCCAAATCCTCCAGCATCGCCTGCGCCTCCTTCATTTCCTTCTCATGTATTTCGTTGAACGGCCTCGTCCTGACTTGGCTATCATGCCTTTTCACACCATATCGGAAAGAACCGCCTCCACCGTGGTCTGGCTCACATCCGGCAGCATGCCGCAAATCTCCGCTTTCGAGAGAGGAATCAAACTATTCATCACCGCGCTTTCGACCCTATTCGCTTTGCTGATTCTTCTGCTGACCTGTTCATCTATCTCCATTATGACGTTATCGTTTGTTTTGTATTTTCCTCCATAATCATAACCAGCCACGCCCATCATGGCCGAATGGAGATTCAATATGCTTTTTTGCCCGAATTCGATTGAGGGCACTTCTAAAAACCTGCTGTTCGAAGATGCTTGTGGATTTTCGAGATGAAAAGCCGGCAGACGTTTTCCTCAACGAAACCGCAGCAAGCAGATTTGCAATATCCGACGGAATCAACCCGCCATTTAGAAAATCGTACCCGAATCTTTTCATCCTATGCTCGCATCTCCGCACAAAGAAGGAGTTTTTGAAAACTTCCTGCATATATTTTACTTCCGTTTATGCATATAATCAATAAGATTTGATCGTTTTATGCATATTTTTCAGATTTCATTATGCAGAAAAACCTACGAGACGTAAACACTTCGTCATTTCCGACATTGGTGATAGTTTCCAGCAAATCAAAATGCTCTATGTCATTGGACTTTTCCGCCAATTCGAATCCGCTGGAACCGTTGCCGCTTATAAGCGATGCTATCATGGCCAATGCTTTATTCAGCCTCAGGATCGCAAGCGCCTCGGCTAAAGGCAATTTGCTGAATGATTCCCTATTCTCCATAACAGATCCAAACTAGAATTCACAAATAAGACATGACAGTTCTAAACGCATCCGGAAGGCATCCGATCACATCCGAAGGGAGCATGCAATATTCCGTAAGCCTTTCGCGCGCAACCCTGCCAGCGATCGAATGGAGCCTGACAGCAAGAGCAGCGGATTGCCTGGCCTCGGAGCCTTGCGACAGAAAAGCCAATATCATCCCGGCCAACACATCGCCGGAGCCGCCTTTGGCCATTCCGGAGTTTGCCGCTCCTTCATTTACATAAACGCTGCCGTCGTATGAGGCTATTCGCGTCTTAGCGCTTT
>CAMOXM010000070.1:0-7135 GCA_946629155.1 uncultured Spirochaetaceae bacterium
TCACGGATATCGTTCTCACTACCGAAGGCCAGGATGAAAGGCTGAAGGCATCCCACGAGCTTCAGCGTTATCACGCAAGCATTGTTGCGCAGGTCCCCTTGTATGTTCCCGACATGGTGATAGCATACAGAAAGGGGCTGAAGGGCGTCGTGCTTTATGGCGGCGGTCAGCATGATTGGTCCAAGGCGTATGTGGAATTGTAGCCTGTTCGCTACGTTCCGAGTGGAAAGCGCAAATTGTCACAGACGAGGTTTTCGAAAAGATATCATTGGGGGGGGATGATCGATGATGGACGATGCTGATAGCGAAATCAAGCGATTTGCCGAAGCGATGCTGAAGGCGAAGGATATTGTCGTTCTCACCGGTGCGGGCATATCCACTTTGAGCGGCATTCCGGATTTTAGGGGGAATGGCGGGGCATATACCAAGGATTTCAAAGGTATGAGAGTTGAGGAGATACTGAGCATAGATTTCTTTCATTCCCATCCTGAAATCTTTTATGACTGGTGCAAGGACGTATGGTACGATCTGGACCTTTACAAGCCGAACATAGTGCATACGTGCCTTGCCAAGTTGGAAGGATCGGGCAGGATTCGCGGGATATATACGCAAAATATTGATATGCTGCATCAAAGAGCGGGGAGCAGGAAGGTTTATGAGCTGCACGGATCGCCTGCGCATAACAGGTGCGTGAAGTGCGGAAAGGATTTTGCCTATGATGCGGTGGCGCCTACGATCAGAAAGGGTGAAGTTCCGCATTGCGATAAGTGCGGAGCGGTTGTCAAGCCAGATATAGTGCTGTATGGCGAGGGCTTGGACGGCGGTATGCTGGAACGCGCTTTTGAAGATTTTCAATCGGCGGAAATGTGTTTGGTCCTTGGAACGTCGCTGACCGTTTCCCCTGCGAGCTCTTTGCCTAATCTGGCATTGAGGTCCGGAAGGAAAGTTGCCATAGTCAATATGTCGGAGACGTATTTGGATGACGCGGCAGATTTCAAGCTGAGCGATTTGAAAGCGGCGTTTGAGACATTAAATGGGATGCTATGAAAAAGGAAGATTTGATCAAAAAGCCTTTCAAGGTGCTTGACCACGGGTATGTGGAGCTTATAGACTATATGGGTTCCGATGAGATGATCACGAATGCGGCGCGCGTTTCGTATCAGAACGTCAAGACGAAATCGCAGGATAGGTTTCTGATAGATTATCTTATGAGAAACGAGCATACTTCGCCTTTCGAACAGGTCGTGTTCACGTTTCGTCTGAAGATGCCGATATTCGTTGCCAGGCAATGGGTCAGGCATAGGACAGCGAGGATGAACGAGGTTTCCGCCAGATACAGCGTGTTGGGAACCGATTTCTATATGCCTGAAGATGCGGATATGAATTATCAAAGCAAGGATAACAAGCAAGGCAGGGGCGAAGCCATGTCTGCCGAGGATTCCCGAAAGGCAAAGGATGTGATGTCGAAGTGCTATGACATTCTCGAAAAGAGCTATAAGGAGCTTTTGGACACAGGGCTTTCCAAGGAAATCGCAAGGATGATACTTCCGCTTTCCGTTTATACGGAGTTCTATTGGCAGATGGATTTGCACAACCTCTTTCATTTCCTTAAATTGAGGCTTCATAAGCATGCTCAGCTTGAAATCAGAAGATACGCCGAGAGAATTTTGGAAATGGTGGGGAACGTCTGTCCTATGGCTACCGAAAGCTTTATCAACCATAATTTGAAATCCGTGAGAATTTCCGAGAAGGAAGCGGAGATGATCGCAGGCAATTTGGATTTTGATGCCATCAAGGGCGAAGAAAGGGATTTGAAGATATTGAAGGAGAAATTCCAGAAGTGATTCGCGTTTTACTGGTCGATGATGAGAAGAACTTCATAGACGGGGTTTCGCTTCTTCTTGAAGACTACGATTGCAAATGCTCGGTGGCTTATAACGGTCGCGAGGGCTTGTCCGCGCTTGAGAAGAGCGCTTTCGACGTGATAGTGACGGATCTCATCATGCCGGAGATGGATGGAATCGCTTTTCTGACCGAAGCTCATCGCCTATATCCCGAAATACCCTCGATAGTCATGACGGCGCATGGGGGAGATAAGGAGAATAGGATCGTTCGGGCGCTTGGTGCGAAGAATTTCATTCTCAAACCTGTCGATGTTGATCAGCTTGCCAACATGATCGATAACTTGAATGAGAGCTCCAGATTGGCAAGCGAAAGGGATTTTTTCAAGGAGAAGCTTCGCGAACACGAATCGAAAAGCAACCTTACGGAAGTCATGGGGAAGTCGGTTGCGACAAGGCAGCTTGTCAAGCTTGTCCTGCAGGTTGCTCCGACCGATCTCAGCATACTCGTGACAGGAGAATCGGGCGTGGGCAAGCAAGTGGTTGCCGAAAGCATTCACAAGAATTCGCTTAGAAGCGGAGCGGCTTTCGTCGATGCTCATTGCGCTTCGTTTTCGCCCACGCTTTTGGAGGATGAGCTGTTCGGGCACGAGAAAGGCGCTTATACGGGCGCGGTTTCCAGAAAGAGGGGGATTTTCGAAAAGGCGAACGGAGGCACGCTTTTTTTGGACGAGATAGGCGAGATACCGTTAGCGACGCAAGTTAAGCTGCTGAAAGTCATAGAGGAGCGTAGATTCACGCCGTTGGGAAGCGATAGGGAGCAGGAAAGCGACTTCAGACTTATATGCGCCACCAACAGGAATCTTGACGATGAGGTTGCGAAAGGCAATTTTCGCGAGGATCTGTATTACAGAATAAACAAGATGATGATTTACGTTCCGCCGCTTAGGGAGCGTCAGGACGACATAGTCCTTCTTTGCAAGAAGTTCATGCGGAGATTTTCGTCCAAATACAAGAAAGAAGTGGATTCCATTTCCAAAGAAGCGCTTGATGCGTTGTGCGAATATTCGTGGCCGGGAAATGTCAGGGAATTGGAAAATACCGTGGAAACCATGGTTGTTATGGCAAAAGGCGAGCAAATCGCTTTCGACGATCTTCCGTACAAGATTCTCAAAGCATCTGCGCTTTCATCTTCTTTCGCCGACAGAACGGCTATCAGACAGGCGACTGCAGATGTCCGGACGGACAAGGCCCATGGCGCCAATGCGGCTGCAAATGGAGAAAAAGCGAACGACGTGAATTCCGTCAGAATAGAAATAGGAACTATGGCGGAAATGGAAGCGCAGATAATATCGGAGCTTTTGAAAAGGAACAAAAGCAATAAGACCAAGGTCGCCGAAATCCTCGGAATAAACAGGAAAACGCTTCTCAGCAGGCTCAACAAGGGGGGGGCGGCGAATGGCTCATGATGCGAAATCGCTCGGCAAGGATTTTTTCTCCGAAAACGGACGCATCGGCGAAATCGATAGCATAAGCTTCGAATATCGCGAGTCCCAGGAAAGAATGGCGGGAGTCGTTTCCGATGCGCTTTTCAATGGGGAGCATGTCGTGATCGAGGCGCCGACAGGGGTTGGCAAGAGCTTTGCATACCTCATTCCGGCGATTTACTATAGCAAGATCGAAGGCAAGAGAGTCGTGATCGCTACGGATACGAATACGCTTTTGAATCAGCTCGAAAGCAAGGATGCGGCGGCCATAATCGGTCTGCTCAAAAAAGTTGATCCTGTTCTTTTCGCCAAGGGAATCAAGGTGGTTTCGATACGGGGCAAGTCCAATTACCTCTGCTTGAAGAGGATGCAGGAGTTTTTCGCCAATAATTCGAAATACGCAGGATTGTCCGAGAAGGATAAGGCGAAGCTGGCGAAGGAGCTCGACAATTTGCGCATGTTCAGCAAGTTCGCGTCAAGAAGCGAGATCAAAAAAGGCTCTAAGCTGATAAACGAATTCTGGTCGGATGTCTGCATGAGCGAGAATCAGTCGTGTTCGCAAGGCGCATGCGGCCTGAAGCAGTCAGAATGCAAATATTACGCTTCGCTGGTGCGATCAGTCGCTGGGGCCGATATAATATTGACCAATCATGCGCTTTTGCTTTCGGATGTCCTTCTCAGGTGCGAGGACGAGAAAAGCAGGGGGGAGGAAGAGGTCTGGGACAAGGAGAGCTATGTCCTGCCGCCGTTCAGAAACCTGATAATAGACGAGGCGCACAACCTTTGCAAGAATTGCGAAAGTTCGCTTTCCGAAACCTTCTCATTCCGTTCGGTCAGGCAGATACTGCAGGTTCTCACGCGCAAAGGGGATGATTATTTCGTTCGGCTGAGCAGGGCTTCGGCAGTGGATTTCACATTGGATCAGGCTGCGGAAAGTCTGGAAAAGGCCGAGAGGCTTTTGAAGGATCTCAATGCTTTCAGCAACTCGTTCGCCATAAGCGTCCAGGGCAGGCTGGGCGATTCCTTCAATGTCAGATACGATGAGATCGATTTGTCCGACGGTTTTCTTTCGGATGATTGCCGGTGCGCCGCCGAAGGCTATGCGGCGTCCCTTAACGATTTCGTCTCATCGTTCCATCCGAAGCCCTCCAACGACAATGAGGACGAATTGTTCCAAATCGACATGATGATCAGGGACATAGTCGGTCAGAGCAAAGTGATTTCAATCATTTTGGAGAAAAGAACTACCGATTCCGAACCCCCTATTCCTTATTCCTGCGTTGCGACGGCTCAGCTTCCAACCGACATGAACGCCAGCCTCTTCGGCTTTCAGATGATTGCAGGCGACATCGTATTCGAGATAAATGCCGTTCCGGTTTTCGCAGGCAAGGTGCTCGGCAGCATGCTTTATCCGAAAATGAACGGCTTGGCGCTTACATCAGCCACTCTGAATGCGAACGACGATTTCAGGTTTTTCAAGAGCTTTTCGGGCTTGGATGCGGACGATAGCGTCAAATGCATGTCCATGCCGGCCGTATTCGATTATGAAAGGAATATGGTTGAGGTGGCGCTGAACGGGATCAGCACTTCGGATGCGAAAAATCAAGCCGAAATAGAGAAAGCGGCGGAATTCATAGCGAAGGCGATCAACATAGCAAACGGCAGGACGCTATGCCTTTTCTCGTCATACGACGCCTTGAGGAAATCGGGAGATTACATCCTTGACAATTCCTTGCTCGATGACGGATTGGAGCTTTTATGCCAGAGCAGGAAGTCCGCTTCCAACGAATTGATGCGCGAGTTCAGGGAAAACGAGAAGGCTTCTCTGTTTGCGACATCATCGTTTTGGGAGGGCGTGGATTTTCCCGGCGATACTCTTCAGCTGCTTGTCATACATAAGATTCCGTTCCGCGCGCCATGCGTCTTATCGAAGCGGCAGGACATTCTTCTCAGGAAGAACGGCAAAGGCGGGGCTTTCATGCGTATCGAACTGCCGCAATCCATTATAAGGATGAAGCAGGGCATAGGCCGCCTTTTGAGGTCTAAGACCGATAGGGGGGTGGCCGTGCTTCTCGACACGCGGTTGGTTGACGGGACGAATTACGGAAAGCGCATTTTGGATTCGCTGTATTTGGGGAACACAGTCGTAGCTGATGCCGGGAATGCGCTCGAACACATACGGAAGTTTTTCGAAGAGGTTTAGCCGTCAATGGGTTTTTTCCGCAATTTGAAAAAGTTCTTCCTATATGGAATGAACGATACGAAGGTGTTTGCGCTTGTCGGAAGCTCAGGAAGCGGAAAGAGCTACTCCGTCGATATTCTCGTCAGGAAATACGATATAGATCTGGTGATCGATGATGGCTTGCTGATAAAGAAGGATCATGTTCTGGCCGGCATAAGCGCAAAGCAGGAAAGCAGTGAGATGATGGCTGTCAAACGCGCCATTTTCTTCTACAACAAGCATCGAAGCGATGTAATACGCCAGCTTGACACGCAATTCGTTCCGAGGATTCTCATATTGGGAACCAGCACGAAGATGATAAGCCGCATTTGCGAGAACCTTTTTCTTCCGAACCCTTGCAAGATAATATTGATAGAGGACATAAGGTCGAAGGAGGAGATAGAATATTCGCATAGGATGCGGGATACGCAGGGCAAGCACATAATTCCGATTCCATACATAGAACTGAAGAAATACATAAGCGGATTTCAGGAAAAGGTTTTTGTGGATGAGGCTTTTCCGACGACCAAGACGCTTGTTTCTCCGAAATTCAGCAGAAACCTTTCCAACGCCTACACGGATGAGGAGATGGAAATAGTTCTCACCGGCATGGTCCAGCAGAAAATCAGGAATCTCGAGGTCGTGAAGATAAAAAAAGGCATGAGCGGAAACCTGATGAATCTTGAAGTGTTTGTTCAGAACAAGTTGGATTCGGGGGCGGATTATGATATGGGCGAATTGAAGGATTATCTGAATGCGATATGCGCATCCAGATTCGAGGATGTGAAGGTAGAGAAAATTGTTTTGATAAACAGCGGCAGCATGGAGGATGTCCGGATGCGACTGAAAACGCAATCGGCGCTGAATGAAGGGCGCCTCTGAAAAGCATGATGGATAGAGCATGGATTTCATAAACAAGTTCAAGGAAGTTTCCATTTCCGTTTTCCCGATAGCCTTCATCGGTCTTTTCATAGGTCTGACGATTGTTCCGCTATGTCGCCTTCTCATTCCTTTTCTGATAAGCTGCGTCTTTGTCATAATCGGTTTGGGGCTGTTTCTGACCGGAGCGGAGATAGGTCTCGTTCCAATGGGCGAGAAACTGGGTGAAAAGGCGTCCAGGAGGAGGAGCCTGCCGCTGCTTTTGGCTTTGGGGCTTGTCGTAGGCTTTTGCGTGACTTTTGCGGAGCCGGATGTAAACGTGCTGTGCCTGCAGGTGAGCGCAGCGCACCCCGATATCGATCCAAATGCGCTTAGATTCCTCATATCCGGCGGCTTGGCGCTGTTTCTTGCTTTTGGACTATTTTGCATATTGAAGAAATATGACATGCGTTTGGTGTTCGCGGTTCTCTATCTGATCGTGTTCGCGCTGATTCCTTTATCCGGCCGCGAGATGACGGGAGTTTCGTTCGATGCTTCGGGTTCCACGACCGGCCCCTTGGCCGTTCCGTTCATACTGGCTTTGGGATTGGGCATATCGAAGACATCGAAGAAGGGGGATGTCGGAGGATTCGGTCTGACCGGGATCGCTTCGATAGGACCTATAGCGGTGGTGCTTATGAGCAGGTTCTTGTTAGGCAGCGGGATTT
>CAMOXM010000071.1:0-7134 GCA_946629155.1 uncultured Spirochaetaceae bacterium
TGCCAAATACAACTTGGGCGATGAGGACGCCTGCGGAACCGCCGTTGAAATGATTCTCAACGACGATTCCAAGGAATACACGTCAAAATGGAAAATCGAAGATCTCGTAAAACGCTATTCCAACCACATCGCCTTCCCTATCTTCCTGCATTACGAAAAAACAGAATACGACGACAAGGGTCAGGAAAAAAGCAAGGAAAACAAAACCGACCAGATCAACTCCGCCTCTGCGCTATGGAAAAGGCCGAAAAACGAGCTCAGGAAAGAGGATTACGACAGCTTCTACAAGACTTTGTCCCACGATAACGATGATCCCCTTCACTATGTGCATACGCATGCTGAGGGAATTCAGGAATACACTACCTTGTTCTACATCCCGAAAAACCCTCCTTTCGATATGTTCCAAGGGGAATACAAGCCTGGCGTGAAGCTGTATGTCAAACGCGTGTTCATAACAGACGAAGATCGCGAACTCCTGCCCCCGTATATGCGTTTCATCCGCGGAATAATCGATTCGGAGGATCTGCCGCTTAACGTCAGCCGCGAGATACTTCAGCAGAACCGCATTCTCGAAAACATAAAGTATTCGAGCATGAAAAAACTGCTTTCCGAATTCAAAAAACTCGGAGATGCGGCTGATGAGGCCAGAAAAACTCCTGAAGATAAAAGAAGCGAGCAGGAAAAGGATTCCTTGGACAAATGGAACACGTTCGTGTCGAACTACAACAGGCTGATGAAGGAAGGCCTATACACCGATTTCAGGAATCGCGATGAGCTTATGGAAATCATCAGGTTCAAATCCACAGATGCGTCCGGAACGGGAGATGGCAACTGGACATCCCTCGCAGATTACGTTTCGCGAATGAAGCCTGATCAGAAAAGCATCTATTTCATCACGGCGACAAACGAAAACATCGCCCGCAGCAATCCGATTTTGGAGGCATATCAGAAAAAAGGCATAGAAGTTCTGATAGCAGCGGATCAGATGGATGACTTGATCATACCGAATGTCGGAAAATACAAGAATTTCAGCCTCCTATCCGTAGATAGGTCCGGCAACGATGCCGAACTCGAAGGAGACGAAAAAGATAACAAGAAGAAGGAAGAGGCATTTAAACCTATCCAAGAAAGAATCGCAAAAGCTCTCGAAGGACGCGTGGCGAATGTCGTCATGTCCAAACGCCTTGCCGATAGTCCGAGTTGCGTGACTTTCAGCGACTACGGTCCGGATTTCCAAATGGAAAAACTGATGCGCGCATACGGTCAGCAAGCGCCTGAAGTGAAGCCTATCCTGGAAGTGAATGCAGATCATCCGATCGTCAGGAAAATAAAGCCGTCATCAGATGACTCTTACGTATCGAACATAAGCGAGATATTGCTTGACCAGGCCATTCTCATGGCTGGTGCGGAAATCAAGGATCCATCCAGATTCGTAAAGGCGATGAACGCTCTGATCTCGCCGGACAAAGCAGCAGCAAAATCGGAAAAGCCTGCTGACGCAGAAAGCGCCAAAACGGAAAAAGCCGACAAGTCGAAACCTAAAACGAAAGAATCCTGAAGCTAAAACTGCATCACAAATGCATCATAAAAAAAAATGCGCCGGCATTATGCCGGCGCATTTTTTCAAGGTCGATTCTAAAAACCTCATTAATACTTGCGCATTTTACCATCGAGACCGTGAAGCCTGACGGAGCTTCCATCTTTTTTGTTTTCAGCAAGATTCTTAGCGTATTCCAAAGCTTCCTTCTGCGTATCGAAAAGCTTTATGACCTTGTCCGAACCCTGTATGAAAACCTTCCACTCCCTTCCGTCTCCATCCTCTCTTTTTGAAACATGATAAATCGTAGGCATAATATCCAACCTCCCTTTCATAATATTTTTCGAGGCTATCAGAATCCATGACAGCCTCCGTTAAAAATCAAATCACCCTACTAATCAATAGCACCTTGCTAAAATGCATCAGGCAATCCCGAATTTGTCCATTATGGACTTGGCAGCGACTTTGCCGGCGCCCATTGCCGAAATGACCGTAGCAGCTCCCGTAACGGCATCTCCTCCGGCATAAACGCAATCGCGCGATGTCTTTCCGCCCTCATCCACGATTATACCGCCATGACTGTTCACATCCAATCCCGGAGTAGTATTTTTTATAAGCGGATTCGGAGATGTTCCTATAGCCATGATAACAGTCTTGCAGGGAAGTTCGAATTCGCTGCCTTTGATGGCTACAGGCCTCCTTCTGCCTTTCTCGTCGGGCTCTCCAAGCTCCATCTTCACGCACTTGATCGCCTTTACGGAACCGTTCTTGGGATTTTTAGGATCGTTAGCATCATTATACCCCAATATTTCCACGGGATTGGTCAAAAGGTCGAATTGTATGCCCTCTTCCATGGCATGCTCGACCTCTTCCTTTCTCGCAGGAAGCTCCTCAAGACTTCTTCTATAGACAATATGCACTTTTTCCGCACCCAATCTGAGAGCGGTTCTCGCAGCATCCATCGCAACATTGCCGCCACCCACGACTACTACAACGCCGTCCTTTGAAATCGGCGTGTCGCTATCAGGAAGATAAGCCTTCATAAGATTGCTTCTCGTCAGGAACTCGTTTGCTGAGAAAACTCCGTTAAGACCCTCGCCCGGAATGTTCATGAAATTCGGAAGACCGGCACCGGAGGCGATATACACCGCCTCATAGCCATCGGCGAAAAGCTCTTCAACCGTAAGAGTCCTGCCGATTATGACATCGGTCTGTATATCCACACCGAGCGCTTTCAGAGAATCGATTTCCTTTTGCACGATCGTCTTCGGCAATCTGAATTCCGGAATCCCATAGACAAGAACTCCGCCTGCCGTATTAAGCGCTTCGAAGACAGTCACCTTAAAGCCGGCTTTCGCCAAATCACCGGCACAGGTGAGACCGGAAGGCCCGGAACCGACTATAGCGACCTTATGGCCATTCGATTTCGGTTTCTCAACCGATTTGCCGGCATGGTTGTCGGCGACAAACCTCTCAAGCCTGCCTATTCCGACGCTCTCGCCCTTTATGCCGAGCGTGCAATATTTCTCGCATTGCGATTCCTGCGGACAGACCCTGCCGCAGACGGCAGGAAGCGAGGACGACTTCTGAATGATTTCAAATGCTTTCTCGAAATCACCCTTCTTGCATTCGGCTATGAATTCGGGAATGCTTATATTGACAGGACAACCCTTGACGCAAGGCCTGTTCTTGCAATTAAGACATCTTTCGGCCTCGTCTATAGCTGTCTCCTTGCTATATCCCAAAGCAACTTCCTTGAAATTGCGCGCTCTCTCTTTCGGATCCTGGGAAGGCATCGGATTCCTTTTCATTTTCAAAGCCATATCACTTCACCTCCTTCTTGAAAAGATTGCATGAAGCCTCTCTGGCCTTCTTTTCGAAATCGGCATACATCCTGCCTCTGGACATGGCCTCATCGAAATCGACTTCATATCCATTGAAATCCGGTCCATCTACGCAGGCGAACTTCATCACCTTTCCCTTGTCCGTATTAAGCGTAAGCCTGCAGCATCCGCACATTCCCGTCCCATCGATCATTATCGGATTCATCGAAACCGTTACGGGAATGCCATAAGGCTTCGCAGTCAACGTTACGAATTTCATCATCACCACAGGACCTATTGCGATGATCTCGTCGAATTTCTCACCTGCCTCCAAAAGCTCTTTCAGAGGCTCGGTGACAATGCCTTTCCTTTTGTACGAACCATCGTCCGAAACGATTATGAGCCTATCGGACGCCTTCGTAAATTCGTCTTCGAGTATGACGAGATCCTTGTTTCTGAATCCGATTATGCTCGTGACATTGGCTCCGACATCGTGGAATCCTTGGGCCACAGGCATCGAAATGGCGCATCCGACTCCTCCGCCGATTACGCAAACCTTCTTTTTGCCCTCCATATCAGTCGGCTTGCCCAACGGTCCGACGAAATCCTGAATGCTGTCGCCTTCCTTCTTCTCATTGAGCTTTCCGGTGGTCGCTCCGACAATCTGGAAAATTATCTTGACCAGACCTTTTTTCAAATCGCAGCCGGCTACGGTAAGCGGAATCCTCTCCCCACCTTCATCGACACGCAAGATGATGAATTGCCCCGGCTTGGCTTTCTTCGCTACCAAAGGGGCCTCTATCTCCATCTGCGTGACAGTAGGGTTGAGCACCTTCTTTTTTGCTATCTTAAACATGATTTCTCCTTCAATGACACTTCTAAAACATGATGTTTCGAAATGCTCTTAATTTGCTGCATTCATTAATTCAAAGCGCTTCCGGGAGCACCTCCGACGACAGGCGCAGGCTTGCTATTCCTTTCCTATCCTGCTCAGAACGGATTTGAGGCGTTCCGGATCGCTTCGATAGAAAAGGTTGCTATCGCGCATCACAAGCACCATACCCGGTTTGCCGCCTTTGATGCGCTTCACATCTTTCACAAATGCTTTGTGAAGCTCTGCCTGCGTCTTTCTGCCAGAATAGAACAATGCAAGTTCGGCAGCATCCAAAATCGCTGACAAAGGAACCGATTTGCCCTTTTGGGATTTTACGATCACATAGCAACCGCTTTCGCCCCTGATATGAATGAACAAATCGTTCCCTCGCGCGTAGTTGCGCAGAAGAGTTTCGTTCTCCTTGGAATTCCTGCCTGCCGCGATTTCCACACCGCCCTCGCTCAGGCAATACGCAAACGGCTTCTGCTCGGCTTGCTTCTCGCCAGGGCGATTCTTACGAATCCTGTCATAGAAAGCATCTATCGCCTCCGTGTCATGGCTTTCAAGAACGCGATGATACTCATTTTCAAGCGAAGACAACGCATCGAGACTGCCCTGCAGCCTTTGCCTGCAAATCTCATCTTTGCGCCTTTCATCCTTCAGCTTCGCATACAACCCGTTTATTTCGCTTCCAGCGGCAGTCGCATAATCGATCCGAGCGATTTCCCCCTCCAATTCGACGACTTTCGAACTGTCTATTGCGGCTCTTATCGCCTTGATCGCCGACTCCATCCGCGCCGACTCACGCTTCCACTCGTTCTCCAAAAGCATGGTCTTGTATTGCAAGATGCTTTCGGAAACCTCAGTAGCGGACTCATAATATTCCATGAGCTGCGAGCTAAACGTGGGGTATTTGAAATCACGCTCGCGAACTCCGAACAAATCCTCGCCCTTCGGCTCGGACGGAACAAACCTCTCCCCTTTGATCATTCCATCCGCAGGTCGCCTGAAAAGAGCCTCCATTATGATATTGTTCCTATCCGTTACCACTATGTTCGCCCTGCTCGCAGAAAAAAGCCTGACGTAAATGCAGATAACGGCATCGATATGCTTCAGCGTGAACCTGACTTCCCTTTCATTGGGAGTTTGATAAACTTCGGCAACCTTCGCAGGAGTCACAGCTGATCTGGCGAATTGAATGAACCTCTGCAGCTTCTCGGTCCCCGGCTTCTTATCTGGAATCTCATAAGCGCATACAGGCGCAGACAACGAGAAGAACAACAATATGCGGCCCTTGTCCTTACGGTGGAAAGTGAATGTGACGGACGAAAACGAATTCTGCCTTATGTCCGAAAGGATGCTGCCCTTAAGATCGGCCTCTTCGAGAACAAGCGAAAGCTCGCCCGCCGTAATGCTTTTTTTAGTCGTCAAGTATCTCCAAAGTTATATGCTTTCCCAATTTGACGCTGACAACGCTCAAAATCACCCTTATGCTCTTCGCGATACGGCCCTGTTTTCCTATCACCTTGCCTATATCATCCTGAGCAACCCTCAATTCGACCATCGTATTCTTCTCGCCCTCTATCACATTGACATTGACCTCATCGGGCTTATCAACCAGAGCTTTTGCGATGTATTCGACCAAATCCTTTTCCATACACGCCCCTTTAACGAATGATCTGAATGCCGTTCTTGTTCAAAAGCCTCTTCACCGTATCGGAAGGAGCAACCCCCTTCTTGATCCAATCCTGAATCTTATCCTTATCCAAAACGACCTGATTCTCCTTTTCACAAGGCCTGTATTGTCCGACCTCGTCAATCGTAGCGCTCTCTCTCGAACTCCTGCTGTCAGTCACCACAATCCTGTAATAGGGATGCGCCTTGCTCCCAAAACGCTTCAATCTCATGCTTACCATTTTCGAACACTCCTAGCAATCATCAATTTTGCAAATACCTCGTCAATATCTTATATGTGGTATATGCGAATCGCTCTAAATTCTATCCATTTCTCTTTGTTTTTTCAATAATGCGCGGATTCACAAACTATTCGACACGCAGCTCAGTACCGTTTCTAAAACCACGCTACTCGAAGATATATGACCGCTGCTACCTGATAGGAATCCCTTCGCCAAGCAGGAATTTCCCCACCCCCACATAATAAATCCCATCCTCATCATACCACGGCACTATATCATCCCGAACAATGACTATCTTCTGGTAAGAGTTATCAATCAACTTCAGCCCCCGGGTCTCCTGAATGCGCTTCTCCTTATCAGGCAGGGCATAGGCCGACTGAATGTAATACCTGGTATTTCCCTTATTGCAAACGAAATCTATTTCCAATTTGGTTCTCATCGTTTTGCCGCAATCATCCTTTGAAAAACGCTCGATCACTCCGACGTCCACATTGAACCCTCTGATTATTAGTTCATTGTAAATGATATTTTCCACTATATGCGTCATGTCCAGCTCTCTAAAACCCAATCGGGCGTTTCGCAACCCGACATCCTCGTAATAAAATTTCGACGGCGAGCCGATATATGACCTTCCTTTTATATCGTATCTTGCCGCCTTGCTCAAAAGAAACGAATCCACAAAATACGAAAGGTATTGGGAAACTGTTTCCACGCCTATTCTCTCTTTCGAAACAGAACTAAAAGTGTCCGATATCTTTTTTGCGCTCGTAAGCGATCCGATAGAAGATGAAACGCAATCCAGCAATTCGCCCAAAATATGAGAATCGCTGCGGAGTCTGTTTCTTTCTATCACGTCTTTTATGTAAACATCGTTCACCAACGATCCAAGATATTGCGATTTCCTCTCACCATCAAATGCGACAACCTGAGGCATTCCGCCAAACACCATGTAATCCCTCAATGCCGCATCAATTTCAGAAGCTC
>CAMOXM010000072.1:0-7104 GCA_946629155.1 uncultured Spirochaetaceae bacterium
TCGCAAGCGGACAGACATGGCCCGTATCGCAAAAATCATAGACATACGAACCTCTCGTCAGGCTCGGACAGCTTGCCGGCTCCACGGCGATGAATTTATAATCGGCCTCGCCCCTGAGCTTTCTGCCCATGAACGGAGACATCAATCCGCCAAGATTCGAACCGCCGCCGGCGCAACCTATTATAATATCGGGTTTGATGCCGTATTTATCCATAGCCGCCATACTTTCAAGACCGATTACGGACTGATGAAGCAGGACTTGGCTGAGGACGCTTCCCAACACGTATTTGTACCCTTTCTGCGTAACCGCCGCTTCCACCGCTTCGCTTATGGCGCAACCGAGGCTTCCGCCTGTTTCCGGAAATTCCTTGAGCATCTTGCGTCCGACTTCCGTGGTATCGCTCGGAGACGGCGTTATCTTCGCTCCGTAGGTGCGCATCACCTCGCGCCTGAACGGCTTCTGCTCGTAAGACACCTTCACCATATAGACCTGGCAGTCAAGCCCCAAATACGAACACGCCATGCTAAGAGCCGTTCCCCACTGACCAGCTCCCGTTTCTGTAGTGACGCCTTTAAGGCCTTGCTTCTTGGCATAATAAGCCTGGGCGATAGCAGAATTGAGCTTGTGGCTTCCGCTGGTGTTATTGCCCTCGAACTTGTAATAGATTTCAGCCGGCGTGTCGAGCTTCCTCTCCAAGCAATACGCCCTTACCAGCGGTGACGGCCTGTACATCTTATAGAACTCCCTGATCTCTTCAGGAATCGTAATATAGGCATCCGCGTCATTAAGCTCCTGCTTGACCAATTCCTTGCAGAAAACCGCGTCGAGCTCGTCTTCAGTGCAAGGCTTGAGAGTGCCTGGATTGAGAAGCGGAGCGGGTTTGTTCTTCATATCAGCACGAACATTATACCATTTTTTAGGCAAATCCTTTTCAGACAGATAAATCTTGTATGGTATTTCTTTGCCCATAGCTGTTCCCCCTTCTTTTCGCGAACTCCAAATCCGATGCAATCGAAAGCCTCATCCGCAAAAATTTAAAAATTCTTTTCATTCTTACGGATTTGAGGAAAAAATGCAAATGAGAAATTCAATGCGCTTTGATTTCTGTTTGGATTGAGAAAAAAGGAGGTTTTCCAAAATTGATTCCGAGATGATACGAAGAGGTTTTTTCAAAACTAATTTCAAGCGTTGCGAAGCCTATTCCGGCGCAAGGCGTTCCTCTCCGAAACGGGCTAATACTTTGCGTATATGCCCGTTTCAAAAGGGGATTCGCAGAACCTGCGCCTTGCACCGATACCTGAGCAGCGTGAAGGAAGGAGTTTTGAAAAACCTCTGCCGATTTTACGACCGAAAAGGCATCTGGCAGATTCGGGTTCTGATGTTTTTAGGAATGCCCTCAATTTCCGTTTTCGGGCTTTTTCAAGGTCAGATGCCTGTCAACGATCTCGAACTTGGGCACGAAAACAAAACATGCCACGAGGCAGACCACCGAAACAAGCCAGCTGACAATCGCCGAGAAATTGCAAAGCCCCCCGACAAGGAATCCGATCGCCACGCTTGCCATCACCACGACCGCATACGGCATCTGCGTTCCCACATGCTCGAGATGCGGGCATCCTGCGCCGGTTGACGAAAGAATCGTGGAATCCGAAATCGGCGATACGTGATCGCCGAAAACCGCTCCCGAAAAGATGCCGGCGACTGTGAACAATGTGCAATTCAAAACGGCGGCATGCGGCAATCCCGTGCTGATGCCAAGCTCCACCACTATCGGAAGCGTTATGGGTATCATGATCGAGAAGGTTCCCCAACTCGAACCCGTCGAGAAGCTTATGAGAACGGACACGGCGAGAACAAGGAAAGGCAGTATCCTGACAGGGAAGCGATTCTGCACGAAGACATTGGACAAATAATTGGAAAGTCCTAGTCCGCCTTCAGCAGGACTTGACTTGATTATTCCGCCTATCGTCCACGCCATCGCCAGAATGAAACATGCCGGAAGCATTGTCTTCACGCCGGAAATCAAAGCCGCGGACGCCTTTTCTATGTTGAACAGTTTTCTGGCAAGATAATAGACGTAAGTGAAGACTATCGAGATTATAATCGCATAGAACAATGCCTTCGAGGCGTCGGTATCATTGAACGCCTGTCCCAAAGTCATGCTCGCTGTCGCTTGGGAGAATGTCTTTATCGATTCCCCGTCTATTGCGCCCATATACGTGGTGACCGGGAACATGATCACGGCCGTGAATATCAGGACAAGAAGCGGAATCAGCATATCGCAAGTCCGCACACGGTTGTTTTCGGGAGGGAATTGTATGTTCTCCTCGCCCTCTACGCTCGGCGCTCCGTATCTGGAATCATAAAGGACTCCCTTGCTCAATGCCAAATCCTCCGACTTCTTCATTGGGCCGAAATCGAATTTCAGCAAGCAAAACGCGAGAACGGTGAATATAGTGAGAATCGCATAAAGATTGTATGGAATGCTCCTGATGAAGAAGGAGAACTCGTTTATTCCGAGTCCTTCGAACCCATCGCTGTTCTTAATGATGCTCATGACCGTTACCACCCATGACGATATGGGTGCGAGCATGCAAACTGGCGCAGCGGTCGAATCGAGAATGTAGCTCAGCTTGGCGCGAGAAACATTGAACTTATCCGTGACGGGGCGCATTACGGTGCCGACGGCGAGCGAATTGAAATAGTCGTCGATGAATATCACAAGCCCGCAAAACCATGTCAGAACCAGCGACGAGCGTCTGCTTTTGATTCTTTTCCTCGCCCACGCAGCGAAAGCGGAGGTCGCGCCCGTCTTTATCATAAGGCCGACGTATCCGCCCAAAAGCAGGCAGAACAGCACTATGCGGATGTTCCATCCGTCGGACAGATTGTCCGCCACATTATCCGTAAGATGCGTGATGGCCGCAAACGGATTTCCGCCGCACACTATCATGCTACCGACGAAAATGCCGACCATAAGCGAAACCACCACATCCTTGGTGATGAACGCCAGCACGATTGTCAAAATAGGAGGCAATATGCCCCAAATTCCATAATTATCCATAATATGGAATATTTTACCGATAGATAAACGATTTACAATAGCAAAACTGTAATTTTGTTAGATTTCTAACAAAAAATGCCAATCTGTTGCAAAAACCTCGTCAATACCAATATGTGGCGTCGCCATAGGAGAAGAACCTGTATTTCTCCTTCACGGCGTGCTCGTAGGCGCTTTTGACGATGTCCAACGAGGAAAAGGCGGCCACGAGAGCCATAAGCGTGGAATATGGAGTGTGGAAATTCGTCAAAAGCCTGTTTGCGACTTTGAACTCATAGCCGGGGGTGATGAAGATGCTCGTGCTTGAAAGCCCTGAGCGAACTATGCCGGAAGAGGCATCGCAAGCGCTCTCCAGGCATCTGAGCGACGTGGTCCCAGAGGCGATTATCGGCGTTTTTGCAGCTATGGCCGAGTTTATGAGTGCGGCATTATCGGGGGTTATCTCGTAATCCTCGCTATGCATCCTGTGGTCTTCAAGCGTCTGGGAGCGAATCGGAAGAAACGTTCCCATGCCCACATGAAGCGTCACGAATGCTATTTCAACGCCTCTTGCGCGAATGTTGTCGAGAATCTCTTTCGTATAATGCAAGCCGGCGGTCGGCGAGGCCACCGAGCCCAAATTTTTCGCATACACGGTCTGATACCGGTTTTCATCCGAAAATTCATCCTCTCTTTTTATATATGGCGGCAAAGGAACATGGCCGTTTTCAAGGAAAAAATCCTCGCGTATGCCTTCGGGCGAATCCGTTCCGGAAACAGGCATGAGGCAAAATGTGCCGTCGTCGTTGATGCGAAGCAATTTGAAGGCGACTTTGCCCGCCACAAGCGTTTCGCCGGCTTTCCGCTTCTTCAGCCGATTGCTCGTCACGCGCCATGCTCCGCCGCTTTCAGGGGATAAGAACAGCAATTCGACTTTACCGCCGTTTTCAGTACTTGCGAAAACCCTAGCCTTGCGGACTTTGCTTTCATTCAATACGAGAAGGCAGCCCGGCTCCAAAAGACTCGGAAAATCGCAAAAGCGCATATCCTCATATTTTCCAGTCCTCCTATTCACTGCCAGAAGCCTGTCGTTCCCGCGCCTATCAGCCGGATATTGCGCTATCAATTCGTCCGGCAAATCAAAATAAAGATCCTTTGTTTCCAAATCTTCCCGCCTCTATGCTGAAAAGCTCATACGCCTTGGCTGTGGCGACACGACCCCTTGATGTCCGCTGGATGTAGCCGCAACGTATCAGATAAGGCTCAAAAAAGTCCTCAAGCGTTTGCGCGCTCTCGCCTACGGAAATGGCAAGCGTCTCAGCGCCTACCGGACCGCCGTTATAAAGCATTATGAGATTTTTCAAAATTCTCAAATCCTGGGCTTCGAGTCCGTTCCTGTCTATGTCGAATTTCTCCATGGCTTCCGAAACGATTTGGGCCGTAACCTCATCGCTTCCTTTGACGACGGCATAGTCGCGAACTCTCCTGATGAGCCGATTGGCTATTCTCGGAGTGCCTCTGGAACATGATGCTATGGCTGTGACCGCATCGTCGGCGAGCTTGACGCCGAGAAGCCTGCAGCTGCGTCTGACTATCAGCTCCAATTCGTCCGCAGGATACAACTCCATTCTTATGATGATTCCGAAACGCGTGTATAAGGGAGATGAAACCCTTCCGGCTTTTGTCGTCGCGCCTATTATCGTGAATCGATTCAACGGTATCCTAGTGGTTCTCGCCGAAATGCCCTGCCCTAACACCCAATCTATGCGAAAATCCTCCATGGCCACATAAAGCATTTCCTCCAATTGCGGCTTCAAACGATGGATTTCATCTATGAAAAGCACGCCGCGAGGCTGCATGTTGGTCAGGATTCCCGCCAGATCCTTGGGCTTATCCAAAACGGGAGCGGTAACGCTTTTGAAATCCGTTCCCATTTCATTCGCGATGACGGATGCCAAAGTGGTCTTTCCCAAGCCCGGCGGAGATACGAGAAAAATATGGTCCAGCGCCTCGTTTCTGGTCTTGGCCGCCTGGATGAAAATCGAAAGATTCCTTTTAGCCTTCTCCTGACCGAGAAACTGATCGAGGGTCTGAGGCCTCAGCAGGTTTTCGCCTCCGGCATCTTCAGGCTGCTCGGATGACAATAGGATTTTCTTGAGATCTTCCTTTTCCTCCTTGGAAATTCCGTCGAAATCGTTTTTCTTCTTCGCCATTCTATCCGATTCTGGATATTCTTTCGAAAACCCGTTTGAACATTTCCTCTTCGCAAACATCTTGTCCGCTATCCGTTATTTCCTTTTCGATTCCAAGCACCACCGCTTCCACATCCGCTCTCTCATACCCCATTTCCACCAAGGAAACGATGACATCCGCATATTTCGGGCTGACTTTAGCCTTCGATTTTAACTTGCCGTCCGCCTTGCCGTCGGTCTTGATCAATTTCGATTTCAAATCGAGAATTATCTTGGCAGCAGTCTTCGCACCTATTCCCGGCACTTTAGTAAGCGCCCTTATGTTATCGTCCGCCAAATACGAACGGAACTCCTCGACCGTTGCGCTCGAAAGAATCTTAAGCGCCTGCTTGGGCCCTATTCCATTCACCTTCAGAAGCTCGTAGAACAAATCCTTCTCATCATCCGTGGTGAATCCGTAAAGCAACGCCGTCTCCTCATTGTGAAAATACGCCGTCGCAAGCCGGATGTTCTGCTTATCATCCTCTTTCAAGTTCATGAGCTTGGAAAGCGTAAGGGCTGAGACTATTATCTCGAACTCGATGCCGAGAGCAGTCGAAATCACAACCTTGGGCGGTCTGACATAAGATAGTTTTCCTGAAATCGCGTTAATCATGATTGTTGCTGATTATAACACCTTTTGCAATTAAATGAAATGCCCGAAAAATACGGCTTGATACTCGACGAGATGGTGTATTAGAAAATATTCTCGGAACTCAACCAAAAAGAGAAGGTGTTGCCGATAGCCATCGCAAGCGGAAACGACACGAGCCAGAAAGCTCATGGAAGCAATGAAGATGTCAGGAGGCGGACTTGCGATTTACAAGAAAAGGCTGGCGGACAAAAGACTCATAGACAAAAGCCTACATTAAAAAAAGCGCCCCGCATTAAGCAGGGCTCAACAACGTATCAATGAAATTCACCTGCCTTGCCAATGCAAAGCCGCGATCTTCATGTTTCAAAGAACGCTATCTAACGCGCCCCTGATGGTATCCATCGAAATGGCATAGCCACTTCCAGAACTTCCGCTAATGGATTTCTTGGGAGTGCCGTTCTTAAAGATTATGACCGTCGGCGTATAATCGGGAGCACCCAGAAAATCCGAACTGCTCAATTTGCTTTCTGCCTGGCTGATATACGAACGCGCAATACGCCTGTCCTGCTTGCCCTTGTTGAAGTAGGCGCGAAGCTCATCCTTATCGCCATTGTGCGACATCCAATCCCATTCCAAATATTGCTGCAAAGTAGCAAGATTATCACCGGTATCGCTATATCCATCGTTCAAGAAATCCTGATATGAACTATGAGTCCTCCATTCGCTCCATTTCATTTCGGAAGCTGCAGATGGATCGTCAATCCAGTTCGTGCCATAAGCCTGAACATTGTAGAACTTTACATTCTTATACTTATCCTGGGCAGCAAGCTGCTTCAGCTTTTGCTCCATATAGAAGCACAATGCGCATTGGCCTTTCCAAAAGTCCACGACTATTATATCAGTGGTGTTATCGGCGACCAGCCGCTTATAATCCGCTTCGCTCGTTATCTCAACATAGCCGGCGCTCTGCTGCCCCTGTCCGCCCTGGGGATCGTCCTGCGTACCACCCTCAGGCTTGTTGCAATCCTCCCCATCGCATTCCTCGCCGTCGCCACCATTGGGCTTCGTGCAATCCTCCCCATCGCATTCCTCGCCGCTATCATCAGCAGGCTTGCACTCATCGGCCAGCCTCTTGATCGAATCCTCGTTTATGGCCAATGCGCCTTGCTTGGGCGTGCCGTATCGCTCTCCATTCTTGAATGTAACCAGAATCGGCGTCTTGAAATTATTGCCCAAC
>CAMOXM010000073.1:0-7097 GCA_946629155.1 uncultured Spirochaetaceae bacterium
TCGTAAGCAGAGCCCCGAAGCTTCCGTTCGGCTCATACATCGCCGAAATCAATCCTATGGCTTTGAATTTCATTTTTCACCTCCTTCGGAATAAATCATGACCTCATTAGGAGTTCCGAACACCGTCTTGGCAGGAACTTTGCTGCCTTCATTGACAATGGAATGCGATATCTTGCTATTCTTGCCTACGACGCAATCGGGCAGAAGTATGGAATCAACTATCTCAGCGCCTTCTTCGACAATTGCGCCGCAGCCTACGACCGAATTGACTATCTTGCCCTTCACAACAGCGCCGTTGCACACTACGGAACGCGAAACGGAGCCCTTCTTTCCTATTATATGCGCAGGATACAGCGATGAAGCTCCGGAGCGAATCTTGAAATTGTCGTTATAGAGGTCGAATTCCGGGTTCTCCTTCAAAATGTCGAAATGCGCCTCGTAGTAACTATCCACGGTTCCTATGTCCTTCCAATATCCGCGGAAGGGATATGCGAAAACGGGCGCCTTGCTGCCAAGCATTCCGGGAATGATGTTCTTGCCGAAATCATGCTCGGATTTCGGATCGTCATGATCTGCGAGAAGAGCCTTCTCAAGCGCCTTCCATGTGAAGATGTATATTCCCATCGAAGCGAGATTGCTTTTCGGATTGGCAGGCTTTTCGGCGAACTCCGTTATCCTTCTTTCCTTATCTATGCTCATGATTCCGAATCTGCTGGCTTCGGCCATCGGAACCTCCATGACGGAAACAGTCAGATCAGCCTTCTTCTCCTTGTGGAAATCGAGCATCTTGCCGTAATTCATCTTATACAGATGATCGCCGGACAAAATGACTATGTATTCCGGAGAGTAGGAATTGACGAAGTCGATATTATGATAGATGGCATCAGCAGTTCCCTCATACCATGCTCCGCCTTTTTGCGTAGCATAAGGAGGAAGTATATGAACGCCTCCGTCAGACTTATCAAGATCCCATGCCTCTCCCGACCCTATGTATCTGTTGAGTATCATAGGACGATACTGAATCAAGACGCCGACGGTATCGATTCCGGAATTGACGCAGTTGGACAATGAGAAATCAATGATCCTGTACTTGCCGAAAAAACTAACTGCAGGCTTGGCATTGTGGTTCGTCAGAGCTTTCAACCTCGTCCCCTGACCGCCTGCAAGAAGCATGGCAACGCACTCCTTCTTTTTCATATATGCACCTCCATAAGCGGAAAAGCCGCCTTATGCCTTTTTGGTCTTCCAAATATCCCTGTCATATTCCAATATCGTTCTGTCGCTTGAGAAGTAGCCGGACTGCGCTATATTGACCAGCGACATCCTGTTCCAAGCAACGGTATCGCCATAGGTTTCGATCAATCCCTTCCATGCATCGACATACGAGTTGAAATCCTTCATCACGAAGAATTCGTCGTTCCTGTTCAAAAGCGCGTCGTAGATTCCCCAGAAGCTCTGCCCGCAGGAATTGAAGAAGCCATCGACAAGCTGGCTCGTTATCCTGCTCAGATCGGGATTTCCCGCAACAAATTGCCTGGCATCGTATTCCCTTCCCCTGAGCATGCGGGAAACCTCCTCCGCAGTCATGCCGAATATCCTGACATTATCCATGCCTGCAAGCCTCGATATCTCGACATTCGCTCCGTCAAGCGTTCCGAGCGTAATCGCTCCGTTCATCATGAACTTCATGTTTCCGGTTCCGCTAGCCTCCATGCCGGCCGTTGAAATCTGTTCGCTTATGTTGGCGGCGGGGTATATCCGCTGAGCAACTGAAACGCAAAAGTTCTCAATGAAAACCACCTTGATCATCTTGCTGATCTGCGGGTCGGAATTCACCTTGTCCGCAACCGAACAAATGAACTTGATGACTTCCTTCGCAAACGCATAGCCTTGGGCGGCCTTCCCCGAGAAAATGAACGTGCAGCCGTGGGGAAGCGAAATCGTCCCGTCCTTAAGCCCGTTGTAAAGCCAAAGGATCTTGAATGCATTCAGAAGCTGCCTCTTGTACGCGTGCATCCTCTTGACCTGTATGTCGAAAACAGAATCGACATCCACATCGATGCCGGACTTTTCGGAAATGTATTCCGCAAGACGCTGCTTGCTCTCTCGTTTGACCGCGGAAAGCTTCTCGAGAAATCCGCTGTCGTCCGCATATTTCATAAGACCCTTCAGCTTATCGGGGCTTTTCTTCCACCCATCGCCTATCGCTTCCGAAATCAGGGATGCGAGAGGCCTGTTCGCCTGAATCAGGAATCTCCTATGCGAGATCCCGTTCGTCTTGTTGGAGAACTTGTCCGGATTCAGAAGGTAGAAATTCTTGAAAAGATCGGTTTTCAAAATCTGGGAATGTATTTCAGCAACTCCATTCACATGATGCGATCCGATTATGGACAGGTTCGCCATACGCACCTCCCCATCGACTATCACGCCCATGCTCCTGCAATTCGCATACCAATCCCCGAGCTCGCCTCTGAGCACTTCCTTGAACCTTCTATCAATCTCCTCGATTATCATATATATCCTAGGAACAACCCTTTGAAGCACATCGGACGGCCATCTCTCCAACGCTTCCGGAAGAACCGTATGGTTCGTATATGAGATGGTCTTCACGGTTATATCCCAGGCATCATCCCACTCCAAATTCTTCTCATCAAGCAAAACTCGCATGAGCTCCGGAATGCAAAAAGCGGGATGGGTGTCATTTATGTGTATGCTCACATGCTCCGGCATCTCGGACCACGCATCCTTGCCGTAAGATGCTTCGTAAGTTCTTATTATCGACGCTATTCCAGCGCAAACCATGAGGTATTCCTGCTTTATGCGCAATATTCTTCCGGAAGGCTGACCGTCCTCCGGATAAAGCATGCAGGTAATCGCCTCCGCTTCGCTCCGCTTCGCCATGGACAAGGCATAATCTCCTTTGTTGAAGAAGTTCATGTCTATCGTGTCTTCCACAGGCAGCGACTGGAAAATGCGCAAGGTGGTAATAGTCTTCCCGCCGTATCCTATGACGGGCACGTCATAAGGCATCGCAAGGACGCTCTCATAGTCCCTGTATATGAAATGAAGCTTGTTGTTTTCGAATGTCCTATCGACAACTCCGCCGAATTTCACCTCGACGCTCTCAGAAGGCTTGGCGGTTTCCCACGGATACTCATCCGTCAGCCATGCATCAGGCTTTTCTATCTGATACCCGTTGTCTATCTTCTGCTTGAACAGACCGAATCTGAAACGCAATCCGATGCCGAAGCCTGCCATGCCCATGGAAGCCATGGAATCCAGGAAACACGCCGACAGCCTACCCAAGCCCCCGCTGCCGAGTCCCGGATCCCTCTCCGACTCAGTCAATTCCTTGAAATCTATTCCGAGCTCGGAAAGGCCTTTCTCGACCACATCCAGAATCCCCAGATTGACGAGATAATTCTCCAAAAGCCTCCCGACGAGAAACTCCATCGAGAAATAGAACACCATCTTCGTCTTTTCCTTGAAAAAACGGGACATGGTGCTTTCCTTGTCCTCAGCCGTCTCCCTCAATATGAGGCGAACAAGAGATTCATACTTTTCCCTTGTCGTGCAATTCTTCAGCGGCTTTGAGAACAGGCTTACCGTTTCCTCTTCGTAATCCCTTTTGAATTGTTCCTTTTTGTAATTCTTCTGCATTTTTCCTTTTCTTTCTTCTAAGCATGGTCGCACCCAGCGGCGGCATCCTCAGAACGATCGAATAATCGCGACCATGGTACGGAACCTCTTCCGCCTCGATTTCTCCGACATTAACCACACCGCTCCCGCCGAATTCCACGCTATCCGTATTGAAAATCTCGTAATAGGTTCCAAGGCTATCCACGCCTATTCTGTATTCATCGTAGGAGTTGACTTCGCAATTCAAAACCATATAGGCATTGTATTCGTCGTCCTTTCCCATGCGTATGTAGCTGACAACGCATTGCGCTCCGTTATTGGCATCTATCCATGAGAAGCCATCCCACGAATGATCGACCTCCCACAGCGCTTTCTCCCTGAGATAAAGATGGTTCAGAGCCTTCACATAATCATGATGCCTCCTGTGCGCTTCGTGCTGATCGACGAGGAACCATTCGACCGATTCGCATTCATGCCATTCCGTCCACTGCCCTATTTCGTTTCCCATGAAGTTCAGTTTCGCTCCGGGATGGGTCATCTGGTAGAACAGCAGAAGTCTGAGTCCTGCGAATTTCCTCCAATAGTCGCCGGGCATCTTGCCGATGAGCGATGCCTTGCCGTGCACGATCTCATCATGCGAGAAAGGCAAGACGAAGTTCTCGCTGAACGCATACATCATGGAGAACGTAAGGAGATGATGATTGCCGGGACGATACGGGAAATCAGTCGAAAAATAATTCAGCGTGTCATGCATCCAGCCCATATCCCACTTGTAATTGAACCCCAAGCCTCCGTTTTTGGGAGGATACGTAACCAACGGCCACGCCGTGCTTTCCTCCGCTATCAGACTGGCGCCCGGATGAAATTCTCCGATCATCTCCGAAAGCTCCCTTACGAAAGCAATGGCCTCGAGATTTCCCTCGTCGCCGTATTTGTTGAACTTCTTCTGGCGCGGATCGTCTATGCCGAAATTCAAATACAGCATGCTCGACACGCCGTCAACGCGCATGGCATCCGCATGAAATTCTCCAAACCAATAATTGGCATTGGAAAGCAGGAACGATCTGACCTCGGGCCTGCCGAAGTCGAATTTGCCCGTCCCCCAATTCGGATGCATATCCTTTTCATACAAATAGTGCCCGTTGAACATGGCCAAACCATGCGAGTCATAGCAAAAATGGCCGGGAACCCAATCCAATATCACAGAAATCCCGCTCTGGTGCGCGCAATCGATAAGATGCATCAGCTCTTCCGGCTTCCCGTATCTGCTTGTCGGCGAATAGAAGCCCGTCACCTGATACCCCCAAGAGGCATCAAGCGGATGCTCCATCACCGGAAGAATCTCCATGTGCGTATAGCCCATCTCCTTCACATAATCCACAAGTTCGGCAGCAAGCTCCGAATAGGAATAGAATTCATCCTGCTTGTCCGTTCCGTCGATGTTATGCTTCTTCCAGCTGCCGAGATGAACCTCGTATATGTTTTTCGGACGCCCCGCGCCTTCGCGCATCGCCCTGCCCTTCATCCAATCGTAATCGCTCCACTCGTATTTGAGAGTATGCACCACAGAAGCGGTGGAAGGCCTTTTTTCAGAGAAAAAAGCGAACGGATCCGCTTTCTCAAGCGTCTTGCCGTTGTCCGTTTCGATCACGTATTTGTAGATGTCGCCCTCGCGAACATCCTTGAAGAATCCGGTCCAAACCCCCGAATTGCCTATTGGGGAAAGATCGTGGTCAAGCCTCCAATCATTGAAATTCCCATGAACGCAGACCCTTTTGGCGCCTGGAACCCAAACGGTGAAATGAACGCCTCCGTCAGCAACATGCGCACCGAAGGAGCGATATGCATAGAAATACCTGCCCTCGTTGAAGAGATAGATCTGATCTTCGTCTATAAAAGCCTTCATGCCAAGCTCCTGCGAAACCGAATGGGGATTGGAGTTAGTCTCTACTATTCTATCCGATACTTGCTATAAAATCAACCTATTGTACAATGGCGGAGATATTTGAGGGCGCTTCTAAAAACCCCAGAGTCCAAACCTGCCAGATGTCCTTCCGACTGAAAAGCCGGCGGAAAGCCTCGAAGTACGACAGTATTTCTGTGTTTTCCGCCGGCTTTTCATCTCGAAAATCCACAAACATCTTCGAACAGCAGGTTTTTAGAAGTGCCCTTGAGCGATATGCCGCCCAATCGGCTTCGAGCATCAAGCCGTGCGCAAAGCACTGCCTTGATTTGCTCGAATCATGCATAGGCGGCCTCTCATCTCAAATCTCTTCGCAGGGGTTGACTGAGACTTCTGTCGGTTTATACGCCTCATAGCAGAAAGTCCTGGTAATTGTCAGGCGTTACGGCGCTGAACAGCGCATCCTGGTAGGCTGCGGCGAATGCCACTGGAAGCTTGATTCTGCCGCGCGTAGGAGAATACTTGAATTCAAATGCTGACAAAACACCGTTGCCGGCATATTGCTCGCAATATCCTTTTTCCCGAATCTGAGCCAATGCCTCGTCGGCAGTCCTGTCGGCTTTGAACTCGATTACATAAACGAACTTCGAAGTCATTAGAACCGCATCCGCCCTGCCTCTGGCAGATGATATTTCCGCATCGATATCCGCACCTATCGACTTCATCATGCAATAAAATGCCATGTGATAGGATTTTTCAGTCAATCGTGAGGAAATCTCGTTCGAAACCCCTGCGTACGGATAGTCCAAAACATAGACTTGACCGTCGGGTGTGGAATCTGCGATGGTAAGATACCCGACTGGTATAAAAGCGGCTTCAATACGCCACATCATCCACGATGCCGCCGTTCGCATCCGAACCGGATACGGGCGAATCCGCATCGCCGCTCGCACCATGCGACAGCCAGACGGTCACCATGTTCGGCAGGCACACGATGCTATCGCCCATCTCAGACAGACTCTTTCGCATGCAGATCCCCTCGGGACAGTCCGCATGAATCACCCTGACGACCCTGTTATCGCATTCTACGATAAAAGCGCCGCGCTTTCCTTCGAACTCATATTGCGCATTCTTCGACAGCGGATAAACATAAGCGGAACCGACGGTTCTGATATTCACGTATTCCGGCTTGCCATCCGCTTTTTTGAATGCTGCGAACACAAGGTATGCGGAAACAAAAGCCATGGCTATCAGGATTGCAACGTCCGCAGGTTTGATTTTAAGGGAATTTCCAAAACCCTGCTCTTCGGAAGCGTCATTCCGTTCGTTCTTTCTGCTGCCACCTTCAGCCGGCATTCTTCGCTGACCGCGGCCGTACTATACGAAGCCGTGTATGTGCCTGAGCTCAGCGAACAAACCCTCCGCCTTAGCCTTGCACTTTCCGCAAACGCTTCCCAATCCGGTTTTGGCCTGCAGCTGCTCGAAAGTCGTGACAGCTTGCGATGCCACCAACTCGTCTATTTGCTGGTCTGTGATGTTCTTGCACTCGCAGATT
>CAMOXM010000074.1:0-6946 GCA_946629155.1 uncultured Spirochaetaceae bacterium
GGAAAGCTCGTCGATTGGCAAGGCAACGATTGGATTCAGAGGAAAGGGGATAAAACGCAAAAGCCGGCTGCGCATCCGAATTCAAGGTTCACAGCGCCTGCGGGCCAATGTCCTACGATAGCCAAGGAATGGGACGATCCGAATGGCGTTCCGATTTCAGCCATTCTTTTCGGAGGCAGAAGACCTTCCACCGTTCCTTTGGTTCATATGGCAAGGGACTGGAATCACGGGGTTTTCCTCGGATCCATAGTCGGTTCCGAAGTGACTGCTGCGACTTTGGATGTCCAGGCGGGAACCATAAGGCGCGATCCATTTGCAATGTTGCCTTTCTGCGGGTATAATATGGCTAAGTATTTCCAGCATTGGATAGATGTCGGAAAGACGCCGAACGCTCAACTTCCCAATATCTTCTTCGTGAACTGGTTCAGGAAGGATGAAAGCGGCAGGTGGCTGTGGCCGGGTTATGGCGAAAACAGCCGCGTGTTGAAGTGGATATTCGAATGTTGCGATGGCGTGGCGGATGCAGTCGATACTCCGATCGGCGTCATGCCGTCGTTGGATGCCATATCCAGGCCTGATGGTGTCTCCGAGGACGATATGAAGCAGCTTCTCGGGGTCGATATCGACGGATGGCTTAAGGAAGCTAAGGATATAAGGCTTAATCATTATCCCAAATTCAAGGGCGATTTGCCTGTCGAATTGTCCGATTGCCTGAGAGCATTGGAGAAGAATCTCCTGAAGGCTAGGGATGGTGAATTTGATTATAAAAGGCATAATTTCTAAAATATAGGATATGTGCTTTTAAATAGGCGGGTGCTCGTGATACGGCATCCGCTGTTTTTGGGGATGTAGCTCATTTGGCTAGAGCGATTGAATGGCATTCAATAGGTAGTCGGTTCGATCCCGATCATCTCCATTCCTTTGGGTTGCTGTATGATTAACACATATGATGGAAATTATTTGATCAGCACGGATGATGGTCAGTATGAAAGCACCGATTTGAGGAATTTTGAGAAACTCGATCGAGATAAGGATGTTTCTCACAACAACATTTGCCAAACATGCATAAATAACTATTCGTGTACGACCTTGCTGTCGTTTTCAAGAAAATCCAGAACTTTTGTCAATGTGAGGCTTTTCTCGGATAAGTGTAATTGCTACAATAAATGATGAACGGAGGGTGATGGTATGAAGAGAGAAGCTGAATCCAAAAGGACGAAGATTATTTTGCTGATAGGTTTGATTTTCATTGTCGCAGGTTCGTTTTTCTCATCTTTTCTGACAAGGACGATCGGGAATATCAGCATAAGGGAACTTTGCTTCGAGAATCCTTCCGGAAATCAGGTGACTGCTTCGGTTTACAAACCTGATTCATTAGCCGACGGAGGGAAATTGCCGGCTGTGATTTTGGTTGCAGGCGAATATGAGAACAAGGAGTGCTTGGGGTATGTTGCGGTTGAGCTTGCCAGAAGAGGCATGGCTGTGATGGCTATTGACAATCAAGGGCACGGTGAGACTGAAATCAGCGAGGACACGCCGGAATACTTGAGCATCAACGATGCCGCGCAATATTTCGCAGGAATATCCTACATAGATAAGTCCAGGATAGGTGTCGTGGGTTTCACGCATTTCGCCGCGGATATGATCAACGATGCGGTGCTCGAGGACAACAAGGGATCCGAAAGGCTGTTTGCCGCTGTGCTTTATGTTGCCGGCGACCCCATGTACACGAGAGAAAATGTTTTTGCGAACTTGTACGAAGGCAGGCATGTCGGTATCGTCAGCGCAAAGTATGATGATCTTTCGCATCATCGCGAGTTATCGGAGAATGGAAGTCCGCTTGCATTTTCGCCGAGCTTTCCGGAAAGTTTCGAGGCCATCTCGTTCTTGAATTTCGGTCGCGATCCGAGCCGTTTGCCTTCGCAGGCCGCCTATTCGATGAATGAGATATACAGATATGGGAACAGGGACAATGGGGCGATAAGGGTGATTTATACCGAGAACGCTACGAGGTCCGATGTTTATTACTCTCCGCTTGTGATAAGGGATGCGTGCGCATTCTTCTCCGAGGCGTTCGGCACCGATAGCGCTTCGCTTGCCAAGCAGATATGGCCTTATCAGGCATTGTTCGGATTGGTTGCGATTGTCGGATTCGTGCTTTTTGTGATGTCCGTGTCGGTTTTGTTTACGAGAACCCAGTTCTTTGCCGATGTTTCGCTTTTGAACGATACCGATGAGGACTATATGGTGTTTCCGCTCAAGATAGCGAAATACGATCTTAGCGGTAAGATCTGGTTTTGGCTTGCTGCTGCCGGCGCATTTGTTTTTTCCGCATGCACCTACATGAGGCTTGCGGGCTTCGGTTATTCGTCATTCGGCGTCATTTCGCAAAAAGAGACTTTCGCATTGTCATCGTGGCTGTTCATTTGCAGTTTCTACCTTCTCGTCGTGTTCTACCTTTGGTTCAGGTTCTATTCGTCGGGAAAGGAATTCAATTTGGTCAGGATGGGCGTGATTGTTCCGAAGGTTGTGATCGGAAAAACGATTCTGCTTTCCGTCGTAGTCGCATTGATATCATTCGCGATCGTTTTCCTTGCCAAGTTTTTCTTCTCATCTGACTTCAGATTCTTCATGGTTGCGATCAAGGGATTTTCCATTGACAGGCTCATAAGATCGGTATGGCCGTACATGCCGCTGATGATCGTATTTTTCATTTCCCAATCGATTTTTCAGAATACGGTGATGTATAATTCCTTGCTTGGAAAATTCAACGGTTTTTTCACAGCCGTTTTTGCTGCTCTTCCCGCAACGGTTCTTACTTTGGTGCAGCATTTGGGATTTATCAGCAATGGCAGTCCTGTTTTCTTCAATTCGCTGATTCCATACAATGAATTCGTGAATTGGCTCATACCTGTTCAGTTCGCCTTTTTAGGCTTGAGCTTTATTTCGAGATATGTTTTCACAAGGACGAAGAACAACTATCTGCCTGGTTTGATAAACGCTTTCATCTTTACGCTGGTGATAGCGTCGAATACTAAGATGTTCTGATTTTGCAAGAGGTGGCTGATGAAAAAACGATTGTCGTGCCTTGTTGCCGTGCTTTTCATTTTGAGTCTTGGCGAGGCGTTCGCTGGAAAGCTCAATCAGGTTTATTCGGGGATTCCCGCATACGAAGGCAAGATTATGACATTCGACAGGAATGGCAATGCGGTCGCAGATATTACGAATAGCGAGTTCATAAAAGCCGGCTATCTTCTCGGAGATACCATAAACATCTACTTCGATAACGGATTCTATTTGGAAAACATTCCTTTTATCGATGGTGAGTTCGTTCAAATGGGCGAAGCGTATCTTTTAGCTCCTCCATCCGGCAAAAACATCACATTGGCAATCCGCGGATCAAAGATATCGACGACTGGAGATTTGCAGGTCGGCGATACGTTTTTTTTGAATATGAACACGCCGAAAGGCGCATTCGATGTGCAATTCCTGAGAACGATCGCCCCATCCAACAAGAGACTGGACTATGAAAGCGATGAGATATTCGCAAATTTCAGACAAGTGACGACAGGGCATATTGCATCGAACAAGCTTTACAGGTCTTCGAGCCCGATAGACAATACGTTCGGCAGGGCTTTGTATTCCGATAATCTTTCAAGAAGAGCCGGAGTCAAAAGCGTCCTCAATCTTACCGACACCATAGACAACATAAAATCGAGGATTCTCTCAAAAGGGTTTCGCAGCAACTATTACAAAGGCCTGTTCGACGAAGGCAATGTGATAGGATTGAGCATGACGAGCGAGTTCAATACCGAGAGGTTCGCTACCGATATAACTTTGGGCGTGGCGTGCATAGTCCGTCATAGGATGCAGCCTCCCATTCTCATTCACAGCTCGGAAGGCAAGAACAAAACGGGATATGTGTGCGCATTGCTCGAAACGCTTATGGGCGCGACATACGAGGAAATCGTCAACGACTATATGCTGAGCTATTCGAATTACTATAGTTCGAAGAGCGCTGCCAAGATGGCATATAATCTTGTGGTGGATAAGAGCATCAACGATATGCTCTTCACGATATGCAGGGTGAAGAACGTGGAGGAGCTGAGGCGAGTCGATATGTCGAGAGCCGCAAGAGAATATCTGGAAGGTCATGGCATGAGCGGAAGGGAGATAGACGAGCTCATGTCCTTGCTTTCTTCCGAGGTGTGATGAGATCGATTCGATCGTTTCATCATGCCGAATTCAAATTTTGAAAACCCTTTGAGGCTGGAAGTAAAATGGCATTAATCAACAACATCACGATAAACGAACATTCGAGCATTCGAATTTCGGATAAATATTGCATCTATGCAGATCCGTATATGATCAAGCAGAATGCTCATGATGCGGATTTGATTCTGATAACGCATCCGCACTACGACCATTATTCGCCGAATGACATCAAGAAGGTGTCGAAAGACGGGACTTTCGTGATTGCTCCGGAAAGCATGAGGTTTGAGATCTACAGAGTGTCGTCAAATGCCAAATTCATGAAGGCCGGCGGCGAGTTCGAGACTTTAGGAATCAATATCAGAGCCGTCTCCAGCTATAATGTGAAAAAGGAGAATCACCTTAAAGATGCCGGCTGGCTTGGCTATGTCGTTACAATAGGCAAGACGCGCGTGTACATCGCCGGCGATTTGGACAAATGCGATGAGGCTGAGGAAGGGATGTGCGACATCGCTTTGATTCCCATTGGCGGAACTTACACTTTCGATTACAGAGCGGCTGCCAAATTCGTGAACAGGATAAAGCCCAAAATCGTCATTCCCACGCATTATGGTTCCATAGTCGGCTCCTATGACGATGCGGATAAGTTTTCACAGCTGGTCGATAAAAGCATAAAAGTGGATATAAAGATAAAAAGGAAGGAACCGGAAACCTTCTGATTTCCATTATTTTTAGGTTGCGAGTTCTTTCGGGGGAAAGCATATATGGATTATAAGGACATCATATCATACAGGAAGTTTTTCTTCGACAACCTGATTTCCGATATCGATTCTTTCAACAATGTGTATAAATCGACGCTGTTTTCGCAAGGATTTGCGAAATGGTATTTGTCGAAATTCGTCGCCAGTGATGTCGCTTCCGCCGAAGAGATGATTTTAAGCGAGGGCTTTGCCGTCCGCGAGGGCGGTTATCTGGTGTTTGTCAGAAATGGAAGCGATTTGTCATGCTTCATCTTCAATGTACCTGATCAGTCGAACCTGAAATCCGGCAACAGCGCGACCGGTCTAAGATCCGATTCGTTTTCGGTAATCGGCACCGCCGAGTTTTGCCAAAATGCATTGGAAAGTCTGTTTGCATCGGATGAAAGCGCCATGTTTTCGCTTGCCATCAATTTCGTAACATTGTCGGATTCGATTTCATTGCACATGAAGAAATCGCTAAGGAAGATCGCAGCGTCCATCAGGGACGGTTATCCCGAAAGGCTTTCGTCGTCTAGCGCTTCGTTTGTTGCGAAAAATGATGTGATCAAGAAGTTCTCCGCATACATGGTCACGAAGAATCCGGATAATTATAATATCGTCGGACTTGTTCGGAGCATGATAAAGAACATAGATGCTTTCGCAAACGATGTTTTTTTTAGGAAAAACGAAGAAGCCAAGCTTATGTTCTTGTCGATGATTTCCGGCGTGGATTGCGCAGTCATATCGGAAGGCGATGACTCTTTGATGAGGTTGCTTGAGGAAAACATCAGAATGTACTTCGATGATGGCGTTTTGTCGGGAAGAATCGGATATATGCGCCGCAACGAGCGAATGACGCCTGATGCGCGAGAATCGAACGCCAATCTTATTCCCGTGGTTTTTCACATCCCAAACAGATGTCCGCAGGATGAGGACGTGTTCTTCAGCATGATGGATTCATCGTACGAAAATCTGGTCGGAAAGCCTACGAGCAGGCCTGTGAGCGCCTTGGATCTGGCATATTTGAAGGAGCGCGCGAAAAGAATCGCCATTTCGCCTGAAATGAAATCGTTCCTTTTCGAAATCAAGAGCAAGTTCGACAACTATAATAGCAATTCCGCTGCTGGTTCGAAATACGATATTCCGGAAAGCGCATGGATATCCTTTTCCCTGCTTTTCAGATTGTCGGCTATCTTTTCCATGAGAAAGGAAGTGGATTACAGCGATATTCTGATTTTGGAGAATGCCCCTTGCAGTTTGGTCGAGGATAAGATAGGCAACGAAAGATGGGTTTCGAAGCTTATGAAGGACATGCTGCGCACTTGCGCCTTCTTCCCATTGCATTTGGAGGTGATCAGCCCGTTGGGCAAGGACGGGATGCTTGAATTCGATGATTCAGTTCAAGACGAGAATGATGATTTTTCAAGCGGGGTATATGTGAATGATATGCACGGATCGCACCTTGATGTGAGGATTACCGAATCGAAGGTGTTTGCCAAAAAGGAGGATGTCCTTTATTCTTGCGAAGAGGCGCTTCAGATTTTGGATAAGAACGAGGCGAGACTTCAGAATCTTTTGAAAAAGTATTCCGTATCGCTGAAACGCGCGAACTACTACACCCATAAATATGATACCGATATACTTAAGGCGATAGAAACGAGGTTGAATGAGAATTCAGCCGAAAAAACGCGCCTTGAAAGATTTATGAAAGTGAAGGAAGATGCATTGCATTGAGGACGATCTTAAGGGCGCTTCTAAAAACCTCATATCCCGAACCTGCCGGGTGATAGTCTTTCCAACATGAAGATTCCAGAGCTCCTTTCGCCCGCTGGGGATTATTCCAAACTTGCAGTCGCATATGAATACGGGGCGGATGCCGCATATTTGGGCGTTCCGATGTTTTCGCTCAGAAAACCTTGCGAAAGGAACTTATGCGACGGCCGTTTGCTGAAGCCTGTCGGCAAAAAAATGTACGGCGCCGTCAACATGCTGTT
>CAMOXM010000075.1:0-6882 GCA_946629155.1 uncultured Spirochaetaceae bacterium
TTGTTCATCCATGCCGCGGAAACCCGCGCCGTTGCTACTATGGCTTGCTAATTCGACAACAAAAGATATGGTTTCATTAAAACTCCTCATCTGGCGAAGTCGTACTTAACTTAAATACGTCAAATTCAGGCCATTTTCTGGCTTTTTCTGAAACTTCCGCTTTGTAATTCTATATAACATATGGACTTACGCAAGTTCAAAATTCTAGTGCCCGTTGCCATGTTGTAAAACGGAAAATGGTCGATAAATGGTCGATAAAACCAACTTTGGCAGATAAATTGGCCGATATTTTGGTTTTTATGAGCGGTACAAGTTCGGCTACGACGGGAATGATAGTACTGCAGTTTGGATCTGCCCCCACGACTGCCAAGCGATATTTGCGTCAGCTCGTAGATTTTGGCTGCTTAAAATCTTGTGGCGGAAACAAGAATAGAAGCTATAAACTCAAAAGCAAGGGCGATAAGTGACAGCTAAGGATTTGAAGAACGCAATCCTGCAGTAAGCCGTCAAGGAAGCTGGTTTGAGATAACACAAGTTTTTGTGTGGCCACAGCGATGAAACCGTAAGCGTTGGCTTCGAGTATGAAGCGTACGAAAAGACCGATGAAACCAAGGATAGCATCTTGGAAAGGCTGATCGAGCAATTCGGATACGACCGTTGACTCGATTGGGCATTCGATTTTTGAGGTTTTTCAGAAACGTCTTTATAATTCATGTCCATGGATAGGTTCACGCCGGAGAAGCGCCATGAGGTGATGTCGAAAATACGCGGCAAGGATACGAAGCCTGAAATAATCGTCCGCAAATTTCTGTTTTCCAAAGGTTTGAGATACAGGTTGCATGGCAAGGGTCTTCCCGGACATCCCGACATAGTACTGTCCAAATACAAGGCTGTGGTTTTCGTTCACGGATGCTTTTGGCACAGGCACGAGAACTGCAGGCATTTCAAGATGCCGAAAAGCAATATCGATTATTGGGAGCGTAAGATAACCGCCAATGTCTATCGCGACAGATGCGATGCCGACAGGCTTGCGAGGCTTGGATGGAAAGTACTAGTGGTCTGGGAGTGCGAATTGCAGAAGAAAACGCGTCAGATGGTTCTTGACCATCTTTACCTCCTGATAACAGAAGGCGTGCCCGGAGAGTGTCCTCAGGCATAGCGGGCGGTTTTGCTCACTTGATAATTGCCTGTCATAGCGGGTATAATAATAGCGTTGAGCAAATGCTCACAGGAGGGTTTTTATGACAAAGCTTTTCGATCTGAAAGGAAAAGTCGCATTGATTACCGGAGCATCTTCCGGACTTGGCAGGCAGATGGCGCTTGCATTGGCAGGCCAGGGAGCGGATATTGCAATCATCGCTCGCAGGGTTGAAAAACTCGAGTCGGTGAAGAAGGAGGTGGAGGCTCTTGGCGTCAAGTGCTTCGCCCACAAATGCGATGTGCAGAAGATCGATGACATCAAGGAAACCGTGGAGGCGGTTGAAAAGCATTTCGGCAAGATCGATATTCTTTGCAACAACGCCGGCATCGGACTTTTCGACAATGCGGAGAAGCAATCGGATGAAATCTGGCAGCAGATGATGGCTACGAACCTCAATTCCCACTATTATTTCTCCCGCGAGGTTGCGAAGGGCATGATTGCCAGAAAATACGGCAAAATCATCATGACCGGTTCCATACACTCCACTGTCGCCATGGCGGAGCTTCCGCTTTCTGCGTATTGCACGACCAAAGGCGGCATAGAGATGATGACCAAGGCGCTCGCTACGGAATGGGCTAAATACGGAATCACCGTCAATGCAATAGGGCCTGCGTATTTTCCGAGCGAGATGACAGGTAGCGTAATCGGAACCGAGGATTTCAAGAAAGTCATCCAGATGCGTTGCCCGATGGGAAGGGCCGGACGCGACGGCGAGCTTGACGGAGCGGTGATCTATTTCGCTTCTGATGCATCGTCCTATACCACGGGTCAGCTTCTTACGATCGACGGAGGCTGGACCGCCATCTGATTTTCGGACGCCGCGAACGGCGGCTTCGGTTCGTTCGAAGGGACGCCGTTCGTTGCGTCCGTCTGATTCGCGCCGCGACAATGAAAATGATAGAAGTGCCAAGAATGCAATCGTCTTCCTTGTTGCGGCGCTTGGAAGCGATTGATGGATTTATCGCTTGAATGTCTTCGTCGTCGCGTATTATGATTTGCGAAAAAACAACGAATAATGTAATATTAAAAAGTTAATGGTGCTACAGCACCGAAACGGTCGTTCCCGTAGCTCAGCAGGATAGAGCATCTCCCTCCTAAGGAGAGGGTCAGGCGTTCGAATCGCCTCGGGGACAAATTTGTTGGAATTTTCAGACTTTTTGGTGTTGTCTTTTATGAGTAAGGTTGTGATAATCCGCGGCGCAGGCGATTTGGCCAGTGCGGTGGCGTTGCGGTTGAAAAAATCCGGTTTTCATATTTTGATGTGCGAGACGTCGGCGCCGACTAGCATCAGGCGAACAGTTTGCTTTTCCGAATGCATTTGGGAAGGCGAGAAGGAAATCGAAGGCGTCAAGGCGGTTAGAATCAACGATGTTTCCGAAATCTCCAATGTGTTTGCCGACGATAAGATCGCTGTCATCGCAGATCCTGAACTTGATTGCCTCTCGAAAGTGGATTGCATCGCACTTGTCGATGCGATTATAGCGAAGAGAAACCTAGGTACGAAAAAGAGCATGGCGCCTTTGACTATCGCTCTCGGTCCCGGATTTACGGCCGGCAAGGATGTGCATGCCGTAATAGAAACGATGCGCGGCCATTATTTGGGCATGATATATTATAGCGGCAAGGCGATGAAGAACACGGGCGTGCCGGGTGCGATAATGGGTTTCGCCGCCGAAAGGGTGATTCATTCTCCGGCTGCCGGCGTTTTCAAAAGCGATTTGAATATAGGCGACAGTGTTAGAAAGGGGGATGTAATAGCAAATGTCGGCGATTGCCCTGTCTATGCAAGCATAAGCGGTGTTCTTCGCGGACTTCTTAGAAGCGGACTCGAAGTCACGGAAGGTTTCAAGTGCGCCGACATTGATCCAAGAGAAGATGCAGCAGGTTATATAACAACCGTTTCAGATAAGGCGCGTGCGATTTCGGGCAGTGTTCTGGAGTGTATTCTGAATTGCATTTGGAAAGAGCGGAAATCCGCTTCGATGCATCATGCAAAATCTTCATCTTTGCAGAATAATGCTGATTTCTCCGCAATGCAAAGTTCGTCGGCAGAAAACGATTGCGTGGATATTTATGTGGACGGGTCATGCAATGCCGATGCCAGTGCCATAGGCTACGGCGTCGTGATAATCAGAGACAATCGCGTTTACGAATTCAGCGGGGAAGTCGATGATGCCGAAAGCTGTGTGTTCAGGAATATCGCAGGTGAAATAGAGGCGAGCATGTTCGCTATGAAATATTGCATTGAGAATGAAATAGGAAACGTTCGCCTTTTCTTCGATTATTCAGGGCTTCAGGATTGGTGCACCGGGGCATGGAGATGCAAAAACGCCCTTACGCAAAAATATAAGGCCTTTTACGATAGCATCAAGGATAGGCTTAATGTGATTTGGAATAAAGTGGATGCTCATACGGGCAACAGATACAATGAATTGGCAGACAAACTTGCCAAAAAGTGCTTTCTGAAACATGTCGGAGAAAGTGAGCAGGTCTGATGGCGAGGAGGCTGTCGCAGGCGATGTTGCGACTTCGGTTGCGAGCAAGGAAGATTACGAGACCCTTTTGGAGCTGGAGAACGCCCGAACCAGAAGCCAGGCGCGAGCAATCAGGAAGAAATATGCCGATAGCAGGATAACGGCAAGGAAAACATTGAAGCTTCTATCTTCTTTGGAACAGCTTACGTTCTATTTTCAGATTGTCGCATTTGCGGTTTATCTTTTCCTGGGGTATGCTTTGTATTCCGGAAAAGTGGTCTATGCGGTTTATGATGTGAGCGTGTTTTCGGGTTTTTTCCTTTTGTTCTTTGGAATCATAGGAATCGTATATGCGATTATTCGTGCGGTCAAATCTAAAGTCAGTCCGATAGGTTTCATAGTTTCTTCAGTTCTGAGGATTGCTGTGATGCTTGTTTTATTGACAATAGAAACCGTATTGAAATTGACATCTAGTGGAGGATTGTTCGGTGTTTGAATCGTTAAGCAAGAAAATATCAGGAATATTCAAAACGCTTTCCGGAAAAGGAAAGATTTCGGAAAGGAATATCGAAGAAGCGGTTGAAGAAATTAAGATCGCCCTCCTCGATGCGGATGTGAACCTTCGCGTGGTGAGAAGATTCATAAACTCCACCATAGAGGAAGCCAAAGGGCAAAAGGTGATAGAAAGCGTCAATCCTCAGCAGATGTTCACCAAGATCGTTCACGACAAGATTGAGGATTTGCTTAAAAGCGGGGGCGATCCGTCGCTTCTTCTTCGTGATCCGTCTCAAGTCTCCGTCGTTTTGCTGATGGGCTTGCAGGGGAACGGAAAGACGACTACGGCAGCCAAGCTCGCTTTCAAGCTGAAAGCGGAAGGCAGGCGGCCGCTGCTCGTCGCGTGCGATCTCCAGCGCCCTGCGGCAATCGACCAGCTCGAGACTTTGGCGGGGCAAATAGGCGTTCCGATTTTCCTTGACAGGGCGGAGAAAAATCCCGTATCGCTTTCGAAACGCAGTTTGGATTATGCGAGAAAGAACCTTTACGATGTGCTCATAGTCGATACGGCGGGACGATTGAGCGTTGATGAGGCGCTCATGAAGGAGATACGGGACGTGAAGTCGGCCATCGAGCCTTGCGAGAGCCTTTTCGTAGTGGATTCCATGCTCGGACAAATCGCCTGCGATGTTTCCAAGACATTTAATGAAAACGTTCCCATCACCGGAATCGTTCTAACTAAATTCGACAGCGATAGCAGGGGCGGTGTGGCAATGAGCCTTGCCGGCGTTGTAGGAAAACCGATCAAATTCATAGGAACGGGAGAAAAACCGCAGGATTTGGATGAATTTCATCCTGACAGGGTGGCAGGAAGAATCCTGGGAATGGGCGATGTGGTGAGCCTTGTCGAAAAAGCGGAGAAGGAAATATCGCAGAAGGATGCCGATAGACTTGCCAGAAACCTGAAAAGCGGCGCCTACACCATAGCGGATTACCTCAAGCAGCTTGATATGCAGGACAAGATGGGCGGAGCTGGAAAGATTCTTTCGATGCTGGGAATGGGAAACGTTGTAAATGCCCAAAAACTCGAGCAAGTCAAGAACGACATAAAGAAAGAGCGCGCCATAATCGGCTCCATGACTTTCAAGGAAAGGGACAATTACAAGATAATAGGACCGCCCAGGCGCAAGCGCATAGCCAATGGTTCGGGAACGACCCAAGCGGATGTCGAACGCTTCATACGCAAATTCGAGAAAACCAAGCTGATGATGCAGAAAATGACCAAAAGCAAGAAAATGCAGGCGGAGCTTGAGAAGCAATTCGGCAACCTCGATCTCCCCGAAGAATAAGGTTGCATGAAGAAATAAGTTTTGAAAGACCTCTAAATCTCTATGCTCTCGATTTTGCCGACGATGAAGGCATAATGCGTATCGTTCAGATCGAATTCCAGCTTCGTTCCGGTAGTCTGCCCGTAGATTTTCCTGCCTAATGGCGAATTGAACGATATGATGTTCTCATCGGCATTGCTTTCCCACGGTCCGAGAACGGTGAATACGGAAGTGGTTCCGTCATCGTTGTTGAGCTCTACCTTGCAGCCGAATGACACCCTTGATGTGTCGATATCGCTTTGCTTCATGACCATGGCCTTGGATATTTCATCCTGCATCGTGTTTGCGTTGGCGCTCAGGATCTTCTGCATGTCTTTTGCATATTGATACTCGCTGTTCTCCCTCAAATCGCCGAGTTCCCTGGCTTTCGCTATGTCAGTTGCGTTCTTGGGTATCTCGACGCTGATGAGGTGCTCGTATTCCTTTTGCTTCCTATTGAACGAATCGAGAGTGCAAAGGAGTTTTTTTGGCAGCAAATCCTGCTGGCTTGAAGCATTGGAACTGTTTTCCACATCGGGACATTTCGCGCTTATGAGCTTCTTTATTTTGACTTTGGCGATGTCATCGATGCTTTGGTTCCTATCCACAGACCAATATAGAACTGTCAATATGGATTCGTCGTCGCATCTTGAGATGAAATCGTTGAGCTTTCCGCTATCCAGCAGGTTTTGCTGGATGTATTTCGCACCTTGCGTTTTGGCGAAAGCATGCATTATGTCCAATTGTATCGAAATGATTTCGAATTCGCTTTGTGAAGCTTTGCTCCAATCGCTGGCATCGGGATACATTTTCAGGAAATAGACGAAAAGATCCGGGCTTTGCTTCGAAAGGAAGATTGCTTTCTTCATCATCTTCAGCTCGAAATCCTCTTCGCCGTTCTTTACGAATACCCTTGTTATGTAGGGCATGGGCTGCTTGGTGTAGAAATCCTCAAGCTCTTCTTTCCAATTCTCATCGTATTTTCTGATGCGGTCAACGAAATCCTTTTTGATTTCCGTATCTTGGATTTCCATATAGTAGTCGGTCTTGCTATCCGGAGATATGCTGGCGAACACTTCCTTTTCCGTATGGTATATGTGGTTTTGAATTTCCGAAATCTTGTATTTTCCCTTTGAAAGCTCCTCGAGAAAAAGATATGATGCCACATAGTTCTTGCTCACTTCACGCGCTTTGAGGAAGTTGATGAAGTATTGAAGCATGCTTTGGAAGCTTTCAGAAGCCTGATCGCCTTCCGTCTGCAGGAATTGCCTTGCGACTTTCATCTTGCTGTAGATGTTGTTTTCGTTTCTGAATTGCCTATAGATTTTCTCTTCATACGAAATAG
>CAMOXM010000076.1:0-6841 GCA_946629155.1 uncultured Spirochaetaceae bacterium
TAATTGTTTGAATTCTTATCGTTCATGAAATAAATTTTTGTTTGGTCATCGAATAAAGACGCAGAATCACCACCCCGCAGCTTACTCCTTATCAGTTCTGAAAAATCAGGATTAATCTCGTAACCTATTGAATTTCTGTTCAAATGCATTGAAGCCAAAGCAGTTGTACCACTTCCTAAAAAAGGATCAAATATCGTCTCGCCGACGAACGAAAACATCCTTATCAACCTTCGCGGCAATTCTTCAGGAAAAACTGCGATATGCCCGTCCTGCTTTGCACCGTTAAACGTCCAATGCGATGAAAAAAACAAATTCCACTCCTCTTTCGACATTGCCGACTTTCTTTTCACCTCTTCGCTTACCTTTGGCGGATTGCCAGGTTTCTTGAAAATCAAAATGAATTCATAATCGCACTTAAGTATGCCATTCCTAGGATACGGAAAGCTGCCCATTACGGAAGCCCCTCCCGTAGTGTTCATCGTGGTTGCCTTTTGCCATATAACCGCACCCATGTAATCCATCTTCAGGTATTCGCAAAATCGAATTATTTCCGTACGAATCGGGATGACTTTATATCTGCCATAATAAACCGAACGGGCAAACTGATCCCCAATATTGATGCACATCCTGCAACCAGGAGAAAGCACCCTATTGCACTCCATCCAAACCAAATTCAAATTGTTTATGTAGCTTTCGTAATCATCGTTAAAGCCTATTTGATTAGCAGAACCATAATCCTTAAGTTGCCAATATGGCGGAGAAGTAATAATTAGCTGCACGGAATCGTTATCAATTAACGACAAATTCCTACTGTCACCGAAAATAATCCTGTGCTCAGTCAAAACGCACCTCTAAAATTCCAATGAAACAATAACATATCGTGTTAGCTTTTAATCATGAAGACAACGCATGAATTAGCGAAAAAAGCGCCCGGCGGGAGTCGAACCCGTGTCTTCAGCTTGGAAGGCTGAGGTAATAGCCATTATACAACAGGCGCAAAAAACCGTTGCAAAACCGCAACAATGCTTAATTATTCTACAAATAAAGCCCTTTTATGTCAAATTTCAGAAGAGCGTTCCCGAATCATCGGTGCTTTCCGATTCGACCCTTTCCGGTTTCGTCTCCGTTTCAGGCTCTGATTTCGGTTCGGGATTCGTTTCTGATTCCACTTTCGGCTCCGGCTTCGTTTCGGGCAAATCATCCTTGAATACGATGATTTCCTCCGATTTTCCGGATTCTATGTCATCGGCGGCCTTCTGCCTGCTCGCGCGTTTGGCATTTGCGGCGGCGAGGAATTGCTCTTTCATGCGCTTCTTGATTACATAGCCCGAAAGAACGTTTCCTTGCTCGTCCTTCTCCTCGTATTTGTCGCTTTCGACTCCACCCAATTGGGGAAGATCGGCTATCGAGCTCAAATTGAACTCGTACAAAAACTTTTCCGTGGTTCCAAATTTCAACGGATTTCCAAGCTGCTGATTATCTCTTCCGATGATTTTTATGAGACCACGGTCCTTCAGAAGCCTTATGACATTTTCTGAGGAAACACCCCTTATGTCATCTATGAGCCGCCTTGTTATTCCCTGATTGTATGCTATAAGACATAATGTCTCGACAGCCGCTCTCGTCAGCCTAGAATCCATTTTACGACCGTATGTCTTTCGAAGACTCTCATGCATGCTCTTCTTAGGAGACAGGATATATCCCTCATCGTCGTTCTCTAGGCATATCCCATGGTAATCCTTGTCATACTCCTCTTTGATAGCGCTAAGAGCGGCCAAAATCCTGTCTTCCTTCAGTCTGGACATCTTCTTTAGCGTTTCCAAGGACAGCGGTCTGTTTTCAACGAACAATATCACTTCCAGAATCTTTACATCTTCACTAAGCATCCGCATCACCATCATCATCCGAGCCAATAAGCGAATAATCGTCTTCTTCGCTGGCAAAAGCCATCTCCCTGGTCTGTTCGATCAGCTCATCGTATGCGCGCTCGATTTCACTAATGTTGATATTGGAAAAATCCTGCTTTATCCTGATAAGGCAAATATCGGCAAAGAAGTATTCCTGTTCGAAATCGCATATTCCCTCGTCTATGGCATCCCTGATCGCCAGAAAAGCCATTATGACATGCCTCAATGTCAGCTCGCGCGTCGGATGTTCGCCTATCAATTCGGAGAACATCACCCTATCTCTCTTCTCAAACAGCTCAAGCAGCAAGGCAAACTTGCGATTCTTCATCTCATCATCGAATGTCTCGTTGAATGAGAAAGCGGACGAGTCGGACGACACCTCCGCGTATCTGCTCGTCAATTCGAGAAAAACTCTCGAAAGATCGTTCAAGCGGACATCAGCAAGCAAATCCTCATCTGAAAACGGAATCCTGAACGGAAACGCATTCCTATTGAATTCGACTGCATGGGTTTTGCGATAATTGTTCAAGAGCTCGACATATTGCGAAAACTTCAACTTCTCCAAAGCGTTTATCACTTGCTCGCGCAGCAATTTCTCCTCGTTGTCGTCATAGTCGGCTGCCTTGCCAGGCAAAAGCCTCAATATCTTCATGAAAAGGAGTTCGGCGGTTCCCCGATAGAAGAAAGTCAAGTCGCCTATTTCAAACTTATCGCTGGCTTCACCATACAAGCTATTGAATTGCGCGGTTATTTCCGAAACCGGAACATTGTAGATTGAAATCTTATTGGACTTGATATCATCGATCAAAGCATCAAGCCTATAGTCGAATTCGCCTATTTTATATAGCAGATCCAGCATGAACGAAAAAACAAAGGGCGACACTCCCGAAAGCCCTCATCCGACAAACGGAAGAAGGCGCAGCAATGCCGCCCGCGAAAAGCCGAACGCATCGGCCTTGCAACTAATTCCCTTGTAAAGGAAAAATCACCTCTTCGAGAATTGGAACTTTTTCCTTGCTCCGCGCTGGCCGAATTTCTTCCTTTCGACCATTCTGGAGTCTCTAGTAAGAAGACCCTCGGACGAGAGAAGCTTCTTGAACTCGGCATCATCGCCGGAATTCTTGAGAAGAGCCCTTGCAATGCCAAGTCGCACCGCACCCGCCTGACCGGACAAACCGCCGCCTTTGACATTGACAACGAAATCGAACTTGCCGACATTCTGAGTTATCATTATGGGCTGATTGATCATGCTGACAAGAAGAGGATTGGTGAAAAACTCGGAAATGTCCTTTCCGTTAACAACGATCTTCCCCGAACCGGACCTCATATAGACCCTGGCAACAGCCGTCTTTCTCCTGCCTACGCTATTTGCTAAATTGATGTTTTCCATAATCTAACGCTCTCTTTTTCAATGGATTTCGATTTTAACAGGGTTCTGTCCTGCATGCGGATGCTCAGGACCGGCATAGGCCTTCAGCTTCAAGAACATGCTCCTGCCCAACGGACCCTTGGGAAGCATCCCCTTCACCGCTTTCTCGATGGGAAACGTCGGCTTTCTTTTAAGAACATCCTTGATACTCTCCCTTTTCAGCCCGCCCGGATACATCGAATGCCTGATATACTCCTTCGTATTCATCTTGTTGCCTGTCAGGATTATCTTCTCCGCATTCACAATCACGACATAGTCTCCGAGATCGTGGTACGGAACATACTCAGGCTTGTTCTTGCCGCGAAGAATAGTCGCTGCGGCAGCCGCCACGCTTCCGAGAGTCCTTCCTTCGGCATCAATCAAATACCATTTTCTGACATATTCCTTCGGCTTCACATAAACTGTTTTCATATCATCATCCTCACTTGGAGTGTTTTTCATCAAAATCACAAAACTCAAAAATTATATATGTTTTCGAAGCAATTTGCAAATCAATAAAACTTCAACTAAAAAAAACCGGCAGGGATTGCCCTGCCGGCAGATTCGGGTTCTGAGGTTTTCAGAAACGCCCTTTTCAGAAAAGCCCGAACATCAATACGCTTGATTGAGCCAATCTATGCCGTCTATCCTTCCGACGAAATACGGAGCGGACTGCGTGTAGGATTCGTGGAATGCGCCATCGAAAATGGCATTTTCCTTAACCGCAGCAAAGCTATCATACATGTCCTTGTTCTGAGGAACGGTTCCGCCGATCGTGAACTTCGACAAATCGAACACCTGCAGCCTTCCATTGACGATATCGGTAATCGCCTTGTTCATCGCAGTTTCGGCTCCGGCAGGAGCAATCGACTTGTTAAGGGCCGTCATTACGACAGCATTGTCCTTCATGCCCTTGCACCAATCTTTCGGAATATCCTTTCCCTCAGAATAGGCCTTGATGATCTCATAGAAATACACCGACCAATCGATCCTGGTGGAAATAAGAGATGCCGAAGGGGCGACCTGAGTCATATCGGCATTGTATCCGGTATGGAAAACGTTCTTGCGCTGCGCAGTAGTAGCCGGCGTGGTGTTGTCCGAGTGCTGCGAAACGATGATCGCGCCCTGATCTATCAGCGATGCCGCTGCATCGGCTTCCGCCGTCGCATCGCTCCACGAACCCACAAAAGTCACTTTCATCGTTGCGGTGGGGCAAACGCTCCTGGCCCCGAGATAATACGCCGAGAACCCCGAAATGACTTCTGCAAACGAATACGCGCCGACATAGCCGATAACCGCTTGATTGGGCCTGATGATCTTCTGATCGATCATTTCGTTAAGTTTCAAACCGGCCACGACACCTGCGACATAGCGCCCTTCGAAAATATTTGCGAACGCATTGTGAACATTCTTCAACGGGCTTATATGCGACTTCTGATTCGTACAGGAGATGAATTCGATATTCGGATACTTCGGAGCCACTTCGAGCATGAAATCCTCGAACCCATAACTGTTATTGATGATTATCTGGCATCCTTCCTCAGCAGCTTCGATATTAGCATCGGTGCACGAGGAATCCTCGCCTATGTTGTATTTGGTGATCCACTCGACGTTTATGCCATCAGCCTTCAAACGCTTGGTGGCTTCATTCCTCCCCTGAATGAAATTATAGGAATACCCCTGATCGTTCTCATCGCCTATGCACAAAAGCGCGACTTTGATCTTCTTCGCTTCCGACTCCTTCTGAACAGGCGTCTGGCTCTGACCTCCCTGACTGCCGCTCGATTTCTTCGAACAAGAGAAGAGAACCGCCGCCAATGCCAATGTCAAGCACAAGACAAATATCTTTTTCATATTCAAAACTCCTTATATCCGATAAAGTTTATTCAGATTATACTTCCGTCATTCTTTTATTGCAAACGAAAAACACGGATCGAAAGAAGATATCTTGAAAAAAACTACTCGCCGATGCTATCGAAGCCGGTAATAGTGATCTTGCCATCGCCGCCTATAATGATTTCGCTCATGACAGACCCGTCGGAAAAAACATTCGTCATATCCTCGGCTATTTCGCCGCGCTCCAGTCTAAGCACCCTCTGATTTCCAGATCCGGTCAAGCTGCATTTCGAAGGAATCTCCCTGATATACGGGCCGTCCGCCAAATAATCGACATATTCCAACACATCACGCATTTCCGGATTGTCCCGTATTTCATCATAAGTGAACCCTGTGAATACGAAAACGTTCATGCCCGCTTCCCTGATGCGCATGGAAAGCTGTTTAAGCTCCGCATATTGAAGAAACGGCTCGCCTCCGGAAAAACTGACCCCATCATAATTCCCAGCGCTTATCCTGAGCATCAGATCCTCGACCGACATCTCCATACCGCCATCTATGCTTCTAGCCGCCTGATTGAAGCAGCCGGCGCAATCCCTGCGGCAGCCCTGAAGCCAAACGCAAATACGATTGCCGGGACCATTCACAACGGTGTTTTCAAGTATGTCGTGAACTCTCATCATCGCCCCCTGACGTCGAACGCATCCCGCAGCCCATCTCCTATGAGGTTGAAGGAGAGCACAGCCAGCATTATCGCCATTCCCGGAAAAAAAGGCATCCAGAATGCGCTTCTCACATACCCCCTGGAATCAGATAGCATCGCACCCCACTCCGGAATCGGCAACGGAACGCCAATCCCCAGAAAGCTAAGCGAAGACGATGATATTATCGCCGTGCCTATGCTCATTGCCAGCTGCACTATCACAAACGATGCGCAATTGGGAATGATATGTCGGACTATTATCTTGAATGAACTCTGGCCTATGGCCTTCGCCGATTCGACGAATTGAAAGTTCATGATTCTGATGACCTGCGAACGCACCATCCTCGTAAACGCGATAGCGGATGAAACGCTCAGCGAAAAAAGCAGATTCGCAAACGAAGGACCCGCAATCGAAACGATAACGGTTGCAATGAGAATATTCGGAATGGAGTAGAACATCTCGTTGATTCTCATCACGATTTCACCAGCGGCTTTCCCGTAATAACCTGATATGCAGCCTAGCGCCATACCTATGATCATGCCCAGAAAAGCACTTGAGATTCCTATTGAAAGCGAATATGCCGAACCGTAAAGCACCCTTTTGAAAACATCCCTTCCGAGATGATCCGTGCCGAACGGATGAGCAAGGCTCGGAGGCAAAAGGACTTCCGGCGTAACCAAGGCTATATCAGCATCGAAGTCATAGCAAATATATGCTGCAACCGATGCCGAGATCATCACAATCGCGATCGCAAGCCCTATCAATGCGCTCTTGTTTTTGAAAAACCTATATGCTGACGGTTTCCGGATCAAAAAGCTGCGTAGCGACATAATCGTCGTAAGTCTCATCGCGTCTTATGCGCTTGACTTTTCCTCCAAGCACCAGATATTCGGCATGCCTGAGCTTTCCATTGTAGTTGAAGCCCATCGCCGTCCCATGCGCTCCCGTGTCGTGAATCACCAAGCTGCCGCCCTGCTCCACTTCAG
>CAMOXM010000077.1:0-6811 GCA_946629155.1 uncultured Spirochaetaceae bacterium
CGTTCTTCTGCTTATCCCAGCTCAAGCAGCTATGCGACAGGTCTGCGTCTTGCGCAATCCGTAATAGAGTAGCAGCAGCGTCGGCTGGGCGGCGATGATGAGATAAGCATGAGGCGAAGGCGGGCTTTTGTTGACACAACGGTTTTTATGTAATATCATTATGCTTTGATATTGGGGATGATATGCCGGAAATAAGAATACAGGATTTGTTGGAGACCATTAACAAGGACGGAATCGAAAAGGGCGAGGAGCAGGCCAGAAAGATCATTTCCGAAGCGAACGAGAAGGCTGCGGCCATAATAAGGGATGCCGAGGGCAAGTCGCGTTCCATGATCGAGGCGGCAAAGGCGGAATGCGACACGTTTGTCAAGCAAGGGAACGCCGCGCTTCGTCAAGCGGCGGACAATGTCTGCATTTCGCTAAAATCCGAGCTGAACGGCATGATTGCCAAAGTCGTTCGCAAGACCCTTGAATCGAAAATGCGCTCGGATGGCATGATCGAGCTCATCAGGGAGGCGTTGAAAGTGAACCCTTCGAGGAACGTGGTTCTGGAACTCTCCAGGAACATGTTCGACTTTTGTTCGAATTCGTTGCATGACGAGATTTCCAAAGGCCTTGAGATCAAGGCGAGTGATGCTGTCAGAAGCGGTTTTCGCCTTAGCGAGAGGAACGGCTCCGGCTATTACGACTTTTCCGCGGATGAATTGGTCGGCCTTGTGATGCCGTATTTGTCCGATTCCCTCACCAACGCCTTGAAGGGCTGATAAGGGCTGATTTTGCATTGATGAAAGGATACTACTACATATTGCCTTCTTTGCCATTTCTGTCCATAGACGGCGAAGCGCCGTTCTCCTCGGAAGTTTTTTTGCAAAAGATAAGCGGATTCGTTCCCGACAAGGATTTCGAATCCATCAGGCGTTTGCTTTTCGACGAGCCGGTTGATTGCAAGGAAGCGAGGGAATACCTGTCGAGGAAGAAAACGATAGACAGCCTTCTTCTTTCCAAAAGGGAGAGGAAGCTGTTCGGCAGGAACATAAGGTATTCGGAACCCGCGGATGCCGATGGTCAGGATGTCATGCTGGCCGAAAAGGCGTTTGCGGACGCCAACCCGCTAAGTGCGGAAAGAAGTCTCTTGGAGTTGTATTGGAATTGCGCTGAGAGGATGGGATTCATGCACGGCTTCGATTTTACGTCGCTGTGCGTGTATGCGATAAAATTGAAATTGCTTTCTAGGATGAGACATTTCGATAGGAAGAGGGGCTCCGAGGAGTTCGACAGGATTTTCTCGTCTCTGAGGGTTGCGCATGACGATTCGGATGCCGCGAAGGAGCGCTGAAAACATAATGGAAGTTTTGAAAAGAGGAAAAGTCATTGGAGTGAACGCCAATTTGGTGAAGGCTTCGTTTGAAGGTGCGGTCGAGAAGAACGAAGTGGCTTATATAGTCGTTGATGGCGGAAAGCTGAAGGGCGAGGTGATCAGGATAACGGGCGGTTCGTGCGATATTCAGGTTTACGAGATCACTACGGGAATAAAGGTCGGCGACAATGTCGAATTCTCGTCTCAGCTTCTTTCCGTAGATTTGGGGCCGGGTCTTCTCGGACGGATATTCGACGGCTTGCAGAATCCGCTTCCGCATCTTGCGGAAAAATGCGGCAATTTTCTGAAAAGAGGCGTGTATCTCGATGCGCTGCCCGATGCGCTTTGGAGGTTCAAAGGCATCGCCAAAGTCGGCGATAACGTGATGGCGGCGGACAGGCTCGGAAGCGTGCAGGAAGGCATCTTCACCCATTACATAATGGTTCCGTTCGATATGAAAGGCAAATGGAAAGTCGTCAGCATCAAAGGAGATGGCGAATACAAGGCGTCCGATGCGATTTGCTCCGTTGAGAACGAAGCCACAGGCGAGAAAAGGAATCTTGCGATGGTGTTCAGCTGGCCTGTGAAAAGAGCGATTTCGAATTACGCTCGCAGGCTTGAGCCCAAGGATACGCTTGTCACGCAAATCAGAATAATCGATACGTTCCTTCCGGTTGCCAAAGGCGGCACTTATTGCACCCCTGGGCCTTTCGGAGCGGGGAAAACGGTTCTGCAGCACATGACTAGCAAAAACGCCGATGTCGATATAGTGATAATAGCCGCATGCGGCGAACGCGCTGGCGAAGTCGTGGAGATTCTCAAGGAGTTTCCTGAACTCAACGACCCGAAGACGGGCAGGTCGCTGATGGAGAGGACCATAATAATATGCAACACGTCCTCGATGCCTGTAGCGGCCAGGGAGGCATCGGTATATACGGCGGTGACTATGGCGGAATACTACAGACAGATGGGGTTGCATGTCCTTCTGCTTGCTGATAGCACGTCGAGATGGGCGCAGGCGATGAGGGAGATGTCCGGACGTCTTGAGGAGATTCCGGGCGACGAGGCGTTTCCAGCCTACCTCGAATCGCTCATTGCGTCTTTCTATGAAAGGGCGGGAATCGTCGAAATGAGGGATGGAAGCATAGGCAGCGTTACGATCGGCGGAACGGTTTCGCCCGCCGGCGGAAATTTCGATGAGCCCGTCACTCAGGCCACGCTTAAGGTCGTGGGGGCGTTCCATGGCCTGTCGAGGGAGCGCAGCGATGCGAGAAAATACCCTGCGATTCATCCGCTTGAGTCGTGGTCCAAATATCGCGGCGTGATAGATTCGGACAAAGTGGAGACGGCGAGAGCCATTCTTTTCCAAGGAAACGATGTGAACCAGATGATGAAGGTCGTGGGAGAGGAAGGAGTGAGCATAGACGATTATTGCGTTTATCAGAAATCCGAACTTCTCGACAGCGTCTATCTTCAGCAGAATTCATTCGATCCGATGGACAGCGCCGTTTCGGCCGAGAGGCAGGAGCATGTTTTCGATGTTCTGTTCTCATGTCTTACCGCAGAATTCAGGTTCTCCGACAAGAAGGACGTCCGAACATTTTTCAATCAATTGAGGCAGCTGTTTCTGGACCAGAACAACAAGGAGTACGAATCGGAGGAATTCAAAATATTGGAGAGGGAGATAAACGATCTCGTCGGCACCAAAAAGGCGTGAGAGCTTCAAAAAAGGGAAATGTGAGGATAGGATCTGATGCAAAAGACATATACCAAAATAGATTCGATAGTCGGCAATGTGATCACGCTTAAGGCGACAGGAGTCAGGAACGGCGAGCTGGCCGTCATAGAAGGCAAATTCGGAAAAGGATATGCTTCGGTGATCAAGTTGGACGGCGAGAATGTTTCGCTGCAGGTTTTTCAGGGGACGCAAGGCATTTCGACGAACTCGGAAGTCAGATTCACAGGCTTTCCGATGAGGGTGTCGTATTCCCAGTCGCTACTTGGCAGGGTTTTCAATGGCAGCGGCGAGCCGAGGGACAACGGACCTGTTCTTTCCGATAATCTCATAGAGCTGCAGGGGCCTTCCGTCAATCCGGTGAAAAGGATCTTGGCGAACAAGATGATAAGAACTGGAATCCCCATGATAGATGTCTTCAACACATTGGTCGAAAGCCAGAAGCTTCCCATATTCTCCGTTTCGGGAGAGCCGTATAATGCGCTTTTGGCCAGAATAGCCATGCAGGCGGAAGTCGATGTGATAGTGCTTGGCGGAATGGGGCTCAAATACGACGATTACCTGTTCTTCAGAAATACGCTTGAGAAGTCCGGAGCGATTTCCAGAACGGTGATGTTCATACATACCGCTGCCGATCCTACGGTCGAATGCACCATGATACCTGATTTGTCGTTGGCCGTTGCCGAAAGGTTCGCATTGGACGGAAAGAGGGTTCTCGTTCTTTTGACCGATATGACCAATTTTGCCGACAGCCTCAAGGAAATCGCCATCACGATGGAGCAGGTTCCATCCAATAGGGGCTATCCGGGCGATTTGTATTCCTCTTTGGCGGCGAGATATGAGAAGGCGGTCGATTTCGCAGATGCGGGCTCGGTCACGATACTTGCCGTCACGACCATGCCGGGAGATGATGTCACTCATCCGATTCCGGATAACACGGGATATATAACCGAAGGCCAGTTTTATCTTAAGAACGGAAGGATAGAGCCTTTCGGAAGCCTGTCCAGATTGAAGCAGAACGTCAACAAGGATACGAGAAGCGACCATCGCGCATTGATGGATTGCCTGATCAAGCTGTATTCGCAATACAGGGAATCGCTCGAGAAGAAGAGCATGGGCTTTTCAATGTCGGATTGGGACCAGAAGCTTTTGAAATACGGAAAGCTTTTCGAAAGCGAACTCATGGACTTGTCTGTGAACATTCCTTTGGAGCAGGCTCTCGATATCGGCTGGAAGATATTGTCCGAATGCTTCGATAAGAACGAAACCGGTCTTAAAACCGATCTGATAAACCAATATTGGAGATGAGATGGCGGTCAAGCTTACCAAGAACGAACTCAAGAAGCAAAAGGATGCGCTGCGCCAATATCAGCGTTTCCTTCCCACTCTTCTTTTGAAGAAGAAGCAGCTTCAGAGCGTCATAAGGGAATATTTGGCGAAGAGGGACGGGGTTGTCGGCCGAATGGGTGATTTGAAAGCGTCGATGGAGAGCTGGACGGCCGTGTTCGGAGAGAATCCTTCTTTTCCGCAAAGCATATCTGATTTCGTCAAGGCCAAGGATGTGAAGTGCGTCGTTGTCAATATCGCCGGAGTGAACGTTCCGGAGTTTGATGGTGTGGAATTCGAGGATGTCCGATACGATTTGGAGATTTATCCGCTTTGGGTGGACAAGGGAATAGAGGCTTTGAAGTCGTTTGTGGAATTGGATGCGCTTTGCGATGTCTATTCCAAAGCCGTTTCTCTTCTTGAGGCGGAATTGAAGACCACTACGCAGCGCGTGAATTTGTTCGAGAAGGTCAAGATACCTGAGACGATGGAGAACATAAGGAAAATACAAGTGGCGCTTCAGGATCAGCAAACGGCAAGCGTGGTCAAAGGCAAGATTGCAAAAGCCAAGCTCGCCAAAAAGGCCCTTGAGCAAGCGGTTGCCGAAGCGATGAGCAGCTTGGAGGTTCGTCAATGATATCCGAAATGAAGAAGGTCTATATCCTGACCAAGTCGGATTATAGGAAGAAGGCGCTTCTGACGCTCAGGAGCACGGGGATGGTGCATATAAGCGACAAGCCCGCATCCTTTTCAACCGATAGCGTTTCGGAAAAGAAAAGGCTTGCCGATATCGTTTCTGTCTGCAACTGGATTTCGGATGCCAAAGCCAAAATCAAGTCGGTGGCGAAGAAGCATGCCGATGGCAACGAGGTTTTCGGACTTAAGTTCGCAGGTGAGGTTCAAAGCAACGACATCGATTGCATCGTCAGCGAATCCGCAGGCTTCATTTCCGAATATTTTGCTTTGAAATCCGAAAGAAAGAAGGTTGCGGAGTCTTTGGATTACATGAATTTCTGGGGTGATTTCGATGTTTCGCTTCTTGAGAAAGTCCGCAATGCCGGAATCGATCTGACTTTCGCCGAAATCGATAGGAGCAAAGAAGCCGCGGTTTTGGAGGCTGTCGATGGAATACGCATTCGCGAAGTTTCCAAGACCTCGTCGGTATTTGCCGTTCTTGCGGACGCCGATGCGATTCCTTCCGGCGTGAAGACATATCGCGAATCCGCGCAAAGCGTTTCGGATTTGCTCGGCAGGCTGACGGAAATAGACGGCAGGATGCGGCATATCGACGAGTTTTTCGAATCTCTCGTGAGCATAGAGGCTTCCATTCAGGCCAAAAGAAAGGAAGTCGAGAGGAACCTCAACCTGCTGTTCGCCATCGATTCGTTTTCGATGGACGGCGAGCTTGTGCACATGACTGGCTTCATCCCTTCGTCATGCGTCGCGGAATTCGAAAAAATCCTGTCGGGTCATGGCGAGATAGGGTATTGCATTTGCGACGTCGAGCCCGATGATGAGCCTCCAACGCTTTTGCGCAATGGTTCGTACTCTTCCATGCTCAAACCGGTCATAGATATTTTAGGCCTGTTTCCAGGATATAGGGAAAGGGACATTTCATTCTGGTTCCTTTCGTTTTTCGCAATTTTCTTCGCATTGATAATCGGTGATGCCGTATATGGTTCGGTTTTTCTGATATTCGGAATCGCCCTTGCATGCAAAGGCAGGAGTATCACCAATACCAGCGGATTGCTTATCATGCTCGGCCTCTGCACTGTCGTTTGGGGAGCTATGACGGGAACGTATCTCGGAAGCGAGCTTGTGTTGGAATCTTCGCCGTTCCTGCGAAGGCTCGTGGTTCCGGCTTTTGCAAGCTTTCCATCCGTCTTTTCCCTTAGTGCGGCATACACTCAAAATTCGATTATGAGGCTTTGTTTCACCATCGGCGCATTGCAATTGATTTTGGCATGCGCTATGAATGTCATAAGCAAGGCTAGAAAAAAAGATTTGAGCATGTTCGCCGATGTTGGATGGTACATGATAATACAAAGCTTGTATTTTGTCGTTCTCTACCTTCTGATAAAGGGAAAGCTCGAATCCGATATGATTGAGAATCGGACGAATTTGATAATCGGATTGATAGCTTTCGGTTTCGGCTTGATAGTCGTATTCGGAGGTCAGGCTCCGGGCAAATCGTTCGCACAGGGCCTTAAATCCGGATTGGCCGATCTTTTCACGACATTTTTGAATGTCATATCGGCATTCGGCAATATCATGAGCTATATCCGGCTTTTTGCCGTTGGCATGGCTTCCGTGGCGATAGCGGGCAGTTTCAATCAAATAGCGAGGAATTTCTATTCGGGCGCCTTGTTCGCAGTTGCCGCAGTGATTTTGGC
>CAMOXM010000078.1:0-6744 GCA_946629155.1 uncultured Spirochaetaceae bacterium
CTTCGTCAACAACGGTATTTACGGAATGACAGGCGGACAGATGGCGCCTACGTCTTTGCCCGGACAGATCACTCAGACATCGCCTTACGGCAGAGATGTGAATACCCAAGGATATCCTGTCAGGATTTGCGAATTGCTTTCCACATTGGATGCTCCCTATTACATAGAGCGTGTGGCGGTGAATAGCGTCAAAAACGTGAATGCTGCCGGAAAGGCGATAAAAAAGGCTTTTCAGAATCAGGTCGATGGCAAAGGCTTTTCGCTTGTCGAGGTCATTTCGGCATGCCCTACGAATTGGGGTATGACTCCGCAGAAGGCGCTGAAATGGATCGAAACGGACATGATACCGTATTACCCTTTAGGCGCGTATCGCGACAAGGATGTGAAAGGAGGCGAGAATGGCTGATCATGAAATCGTCATAGCAGGCTTTGGGGGGCAAGGTCTGCTTTTTTCAGGCAAGGTCATTGCGTATGCAGGCTTGCTTGAGGGTCGTGAGCTGTCGTGGCTTCCATCGTACGGTCCTGAGATGCGCGGAGGAACGGCGAATTGCAATGTCATATTGTCGGATTCCCCGATAGGTTCGCCCATAGTTCATTCGCCGAATGTTCTCATGGTCATGAACAATCCGTCGCTTGACAAATACGAGGGTTCTGTCGTCAAGGGCGGCATGGTTTTCGTGGATTCGACCATGATTGCAAGAAAGCTGACGCGAAGCGATATAAAGGCATTCTACATACCGGCAACGCAGCTGGCTAACGAAATGGGATTTCCTTCATTGGCAAACATGATACTCACAGGCGCTTTGATAAAGGTTACCGGCTGCATCAGAAAGGAAAGCATAGCGCAGGCTTTGCACCATGTGATCCCTGCTCGTAAGGCGGATTTGTTCGATGTCAACGTCAAAGCCATCGAAAAAGGCGAGGAATATGTCTGATTCCCTTTCAGGGCGCTTCTAAAAACCTCGAATCCAGATTACGCCCTATGCCTTACGGGTCTTAAGACAACGTGATATCAGATGATTCGGATTTGCATCTCTTGATTAGTTTTTTCCAAACAATTAGAATATTTACGATTGAAGCGGGTTGTGCGCATGCCGAATAGCTTTTCGAAGTATGCTCAAGCGGCTCGCTTTGCTTTGGATTATGGATGCGAAATACAAGTTTTTTTTGATAGGATTGGGGATTGGAATCTTTTTTCTCGTCGTAATGCATGTCGTTACGTCGATCAAGCACATGAAAAGCAAGAAGGAGCTTGTCGAGTCAGTCAAGCGCCTCAAATCGTCCTTGAACGACAAGATGGAGCTTGAGAGCGAAGGCATAACCAAGCTTAAGGAAGAGAACGAAAAACTGAAAAAGGAAAACGAGAATTTCAGGATTTCCCTTTCCGTCGCTCTTCAGAAGCATGAGCAGCGCGAAATAGCCAGAGCCCAGGTTCTTCAAACGGCGATAGACAAGCTTCTTCTGTCGAGTCCGGGATTCGGTACGGCTTGGGCTGCGGCGTTGAAAGAGGCTGAGGAAGAGGGGGAGAAGGTGTATTCCGGCAAGGTGCCTTTCTTCAAAAGGATATTCTCGCCGTCCATCAGATCGAAGGAAGAGCCTATGCTGGTCGAAAACAAGCCTGAAGAGGAATCTTGATTTTTTTCGCATATTGCCGCTTTTTTTGCCGAAATGGTGAAATGGTAGACACAGGGGACTTAAAATCCCCAGCTCGATGAGAGCGTGCGGGTTCGAGTCCCGCTTTCGGCATATTTTTTTGATGAGGCCGCCCCGAAGCTCTTTTCTTCCCGTTGCTTGTCCTTTTGAACCATTATGCTCTCCTCGAAAATCGGAAATACACAAAGTATTCCCGATTTTCTCAAAAGGCATCCTGATTCGAAATCGCTTCGCATCATTTTGAAAATTGTTTCGGGGCGACCTCCGGCTTCGAGTGGACTTTTTTTCTATCGGGCGCATGCTTTCGCTGCCGCAGCATTCGTCTCGGGAAGAGGAAATGCGCAAAGCATTGCCGCAAAGCATTGCCGTTTTGCCATAAAACAATATTGTCATTATAATCATTACAACTCGACTATGTGAATGTCTGTCTGGCGTAATCGCCTGCAGTGGGGGATGTGGAAGTGTTCAGGAGTTTCAAGCCGGCCGCCCTTGCGGTTGCATTTTGTCTTGTGTTGGCAATATTTTCATGTAAGCACACGGATTCGTCTGCGCCGAAGGACAGTGGTGTCAGCATTATATGCGATTATACCGGCAATTCGATTCGCGTTGGGGAATCGCTTGATCTGACCGTTGAGGTCAATGATGCGCAGCCTAGCGCTTACACTTGCAAATGGTCTGTTACGAAAGGCTCGGCCAAGACCACCAGATCCGATTTGAGGTCTTATACCGTTACGCCACGGCAGGCGGGCAAACTTGAGGTAATGGTTGAAATCGCAATGGTATCGAACCCTTCGGACGTCAGGTCGGCCACTCGCATAATCAACGTCAGGGCATTGACGGATTCGGATACGGGAAAAGTCGATATCGCATCGCTTTTGTCCGAAAGCGTCATGTCTTCCATTGCCGAAGCGCTTCAAGCAGGCGGCGAGTGGAAAAGCGACAAGGGCTATGTTACGGTGGATTCCAACGGCGTTCTTACAGTCAGCAAGGAGGATGATGCCGAAGATGAGATTTCGAACGGAACGGTTACCGCTCAAATATGGGCTGTGAATGGCGAAGGGCAGGAAGTCGAGGGATCGCGCATTTTCGTTGAGATACCCAAATATGTTCCTGTGGAATCGGTTGCTATCCAATATTCCGACGGAAACGCCGTTTCGCCAAGCGGCGTGTCTTTGATTCCAGGTAAGGAAGTCTCTCTCGAAGCTGTCGTTTCGCCTGAAGGCGCCAGCGGCAAGATCGTCACATGGAAACTCATCAAGGATGGGAACGACGAGCCAGCGGATGTGGCGTCTGTCTCAGCCGACGGCCGCTTGAAAGGATTGCTTTTGGGAGGCGCGGCGAAATTGGTGGCGATGGCGGGATGGAACAAATCGTTCTCTTCTAAATCCGTGCCTATTCGCGTCGAGGCTAACAAGATTTTCATCCCTGCGCCTGTTGAAGGGCAGGCTGGTCGCACAATGACAATTTCCACGGGCAGCAGTCAGAAAATTGCTTTTGATGTCGCTGAGAGCGTCAGCATATCGGATATGAAATCCGATGATGATGCGATTGCAGAGACTGACGTAGGATCGTCTTGCATTTCGGTTAACGGCGAAGGGAATGACGGCAAGCTTGTTATCGTGACGCTGACGCTCGATTACGGAGCAGAAAGCGCGACGGAAACGATCGAATTGATTATAGGAAAGGAAATCAAACCGCAGAGCATACGCGCAAGCAACATGGAGGTGCACCTCGGAAGGCCGGTGAAGCCTGCATTCACTTATAATCCGGAAACGGTCACCTTCAAGGACATCGCATACAGGGTGATGAATGACAAAGATGGGATATTGGAATTTTCGCAGGATGGCAAGACGCTCCTAGTGAAGAAGGCGGCCGCCTCCGGAAAAACCGCTACCGTGCGCGCATCCCTGACAAGGCATCCCGAGGTCTATTGCGAATTCGATGTCACGTCGGTGAACGTGCCTGTAAATAAAGTTAGCATTAGGAAGTCGGATGATTCCGCAATCGGCGCTCAGCCGATAAGCATCAAGGTGGGCGAGCAGGTCTCATTCGTTGCCATAGTGGAGCCCGATGATGCTACGGATAAAACGGTCAAATGGTCTGTCGAGAAAACGGCTTCCGATGAAAGCATAAGGGCGGTGACCATAACGCAGGACGGCCTTGTAACAGGCGGCATGTTGGGAGGCAAGGCCAAGGTGCGGGCTTCAGCTATGGACGGCTCCGGCAAATACGATCAGGTTGCATTCGAAATCAATTCGGAATCGATTCCGATGGGAAACAAGGTCATTGGCGCAAGTGACGAAGAAGAAATGCCGCCGATATCTACGGGTGTCATAGTCTCGAGCGTTGTCGAGCCGCCTGAAGGCAAGACGATTACGAACATTAATTCATCGGATGATGCAGTGATTCAGGTTTCCATTGAAAACGGAAAGGGCAGGGTGAATATCTCCAGCGACGGCAATGAAGGAAAGCTCATAGTGGTGACGATAGAATACGATAACGATTCCGAAGATACCGATAGATTGGAGTTTGTGGTTGGTGAGGAAAATCCGCTTCAGACTTTTTCGCTGGATATTTCGAACAAGGAATTCATATTGGGAAACGATGCCGATAATACGATTCAGATCGATGTCGCGCCCGATCCTGCCAGCGCCACTTTCAAGGCTCCGAAATATTTCAAATGGACGGTTGATGAGGGCAAGGAGGGAGTCGCATCCGTAAACGGAACAGGTCTTGTGGAAGTCAAAGGGCTTGGCGAGACCAAAGTGACTGCGACATCGGTGAGGTATCCTGAGCTTTCCGCTTCGTGCGACATCGTAGTGAGAAACCCCAGAATCACATTCATGGAATGGGATGGCGAAAGCCAAGAATGGAAAGCCCAAAAAGACACCGCATCGGCTGCATGGGGCACGAAACTGTCAGATATGATCAATGGAAGGAAGGCATCCGGCACATCTTGGACGAATGGCGACGGAGAGGAAGTTCCTTATGATTTCGCTCGCTGGACGCTTGCTTCAGGCGCAGGCGGGAATCCTTCTACGCTTAGCGGCGATGCCCTTGCCGATGCGGATGTGCTTGCCGGAGACAAGACGCTTTATGCCGTTTACTCTCTGCGCAATATGAAAGTCAATCTGATGGAATGGAAAAACGGCGCATGGAAGCAATTGGGCAGCACGACGGAGCAGGAATGGGGAACCGATTTCGTTCCTCCCGAAGGCGGACCGTCTTCCGAAACGGTGAAATACGATTCGAAGGATTACGGATTCACGGGGTGGGCCGAATTCTCTTCAAAACCCGCATCGGTCGCAGATGCCAAACCCCAGGAAGAGTATTTTTCCGGCCCTGTGAAAAAGGATCTTACGCTTTATGCCTGTTATGCCGGCGATGTCACCATCTTGTTCAGGTATTGGAGAAGCAACGGTTGGTCCGATTTTGCAAGATATGTGCAGAAGTGGGGCAAGGAATACAAGCAGACAAACGGAGTTCCTGGCAGCATCAATTATGGAGGCACGAAGTATTTCCAGAAGTGGGTGCGATCGAATCGCGCGCCTGGAAATCCTTTGGTTTCAGGAACGGAATATTCTTCCGACAAAGTCACTACCGACATCACGCTATATGCTTCTTATGATGCGCAATATAAGCAATCCGCATTCATGACGACCATTTCGGAGGTTGAGAAATTTAAGATGCAAGGCAAGGAAGTAAGCGTTTCGGAATTCAAGTTGTCCAAATACGAAGTGACGCGCGAATTGTGGATGATGGTTCAGAATTGGCTTGCCGCCGATGCATCGAGGAATATGAAGAAATACATTCAGCAGTCGTATCAGGGATCTCAGGGAACCGGAATGCTGATGGGATGGAAAGGAGTGCAGGTTGACGATGCGGAGGTGCAGGCGAAGTCTCGTCAGAAGCGTTATTCCGGAATCTATTCTAAGAACGAATCGACTGGTCAATTCACATGTCCATGGGGTGCGGGAACCGAAGAGCCAGCTATCAAAATGTATGAAAAAGTTGCGGAAAACAAGGATTTGTATCCGGCTACCGGAATCACATGGTATCAGGCTTGCGAATTCTGCAACGCCCTGTCGGAGATGGACGGGCTCAAGCCTATGTATTACGTAGGTGACGGCGCGAGTAGGAAATATGGCGGATTCGCATCGGGCGATGTCGTCAAATGCGATTGGGGCGGAGATAACGCAATCAACTACGATTGGTTCCGCGTTGTTTTCTCGCAATTGGACGATAATAATGTCACTGAAATGTTCACAAACGCGATTAGCAATACCAACACCTATCAGACCGGCAGGGGCTACAAGCCTTCCGATGTATTGGATGTCGGAAACGAATATTTGAATTACAACTACTCTTCCAATTTCAAGGATTACTGCAAGGTTCCTATCGAGTATGAAACCGATGCGAATGACAATCTTGTGATTGTCGATGCGAGCGGAAATCGCAAGTCGGTGAAACCTAATTCAGACGGGCAATACGAGCTGGTTGATGAAAATGGCGATTACGTATTGCAAGGCGGCAGTCGAGTGATAGTGGTCGGTAACAAGATAATGCGCAGACTCGATAATTCCGCAAAGAACTTTTCATGGCTTGCGGCGGCGAAGCCGGGCTATCGGCTTCCGACTGAGACGGAATGGGAATACGCTTCCTCCGGCGGCGAGTATAAGACGCAGGACGATCCTTCTTCCGGCGCGGCATACAATTATTCCGGTACCGATAGCGTATCCATGGGCGGTTGGTTTGTAATTCCGCCTTCTTATGAGGCCTCCAATGGTTCGGGCGGTTATCCGCATGAAGTGGGAATCAAAGGACCTACTTATACTGTCGAGGTGTCAGGCATCAATACCATAACCTATGTGGGCAACGGCTATGGCCTGTTCGATATGAACGGAAATGCGGCGGAATGGTGCTGGGATTGCCATAACGGAGCATATGCTGGTTCAGGCGTTGATTATAAGGGCGCATCGGGCGGAGCCAACGCCAATCGCATTCTGCGCGGCGGCGGGTTTCAAAGCAATCATGACGCATGCTATTCGAATAGCCGTTCTTCTGCTTATCCCAACTAAAGCAGCTATGCGA